>JBEOKA010000241.1:0-3211 GCA_040275325.1 Myxococcaceae bacterium
ACCCGCGGCGCTTCCACCCGCGGCGCTTCCACCCGCGGCGCTTCCACCCGCGGCGCTTCCACCCGCGGCGTCACCACCAGCGACGCTCCCGCCCGCGGCGTTTCCACCCGCGACGCTTCCACCTGCGGCGCTTCCACCTGCGGCGTTTCCGCCACCCGTCGAGCGACCGCCCGCGCTGCCACCCGAGGTTCCACCGTCGTCATTGACGCCGACGCCTCCGCACCCGACGACGAAGACCCCGAAGACGAACACCACCGATTGGGCGAGCTGACGAAGTGACATGACCGAGCACCCTACCGGCACCCGCGCAGGCCCGAGCCCCGTGGCGTCTTCGTGACACCCTTTGGCGGACCCGCTCAGCGCGCGAGCGGGCAGTCGACGCCGTCGCTCACGGTGATGAAGCGCAGCTCGCTCGTGTATCGGCCGTCGGGCAGCGTCATCCACAGGGCGTTCGGCGCGGGGTCCATTCGGCTGATGGAGACGGTGCCCGTGGCGCCGCGGAGCTCTGCGACGAGGACCTCGAGGCTGAACACGCTCGACCAGTCGACCAGAAACGGCTTGCCGCGCAGCTTGAGGAAGACGTGATCGGGCAGGCCGAGCTCGGTCGCGAGGCGTCGGCCCTCTGCCAGCAGCGCGTGCTCTCCTTTGGCGCGCACGAGCCCGCTGAGCACCTCGAGGTCGACCACGAGGCTGGCTCTCGCGATGGTGAGGCTGCCCATGCAGACGTCGGGGCGCCAGGTGGAGCCGAGCGGGCCTTCCTGCGCTCCCAGGGCCATCGACGCGAGCTCGCCGAGCTCGTCCGGCACGTAGCCGACGATGCGAAAGTCGCCGCTGCAGAAGGCCGCGCTGGCGAAGGGGCAGGGCACTTTGTCGACGGAGACCTCGAGGCCGCGCTCGGTGTTGGTGACGAGCACCGACGCCGCCGCGATGGGCGTCATCCACTGCGGAAACCACGGGCCACGCTCTCCAGTCACGGCGATGCGCGCGTCACCGAGCGCCCGAAGAATCGCTTCGCTCTGCTTGCTGTGCGTGGCCGCGTCGGGAACCACCACGCCCTGGCCGAAGAGCCGTTGCGCGAGCCCGCTGCCAATCATCGCGTCGACGACCGCGTCAGGTTGTGCGTGGGGAAACAGCGTGACCAGTGGCAGGCCCTCTGCCGAGAGCGCGTGCGCTTCGTTCACCACCCACTGGTCTCGAGCAGCGTCACCCGCGAGCATCAGGTCGAGTTCGGTGATGAGCCGCACCCGGCGCTCCCACGCGAGGTACTCGGGCGGGAGATTCTCGAGTGACAGCTCGGCCCGGCCGTCGTCGCGCACGGCGAACCGGAGCGGCGAGAGATCGTCGTGCGTCGGCTCGAGCCCGAGCGCGCGCTCGGCCAGCTTCTCGCGGCGCAAGGTGTCGCGGGCCGTCGAGAGCAACGCGAGAAACCGGGGCAGCGGCGCGGCTTCTCCGAGCGGGAGCACCGAGCGGAGCAACGCCTGCTCACGCCGTTCATCGAGCCATGCGAGGTAGCCGGTGAGGCGGAACCAGGGCTTCAGCGCCTCTTGCAGCCTGTGCGAGACGTCGGTGCCGAGGGTGAAGCGCGCGTCGCGTGAGGTGTCTTCGATGAAGAGCGTGCGGTCGGTCTTCATCGTGCGCGCTCGGCCCGCGAGCGCCGTCGTGAGGTTCCCCATGGCTGCCGAGGTCGAGCCGTGCGCGCCGACGAGGGGCCACGCGTCTCGCAGCCATTCGATGCGCTCGCGGTGTGGTGACGGCAGCACGGCCTTCGAGAGGGCCGTGACCTGCGCGGTGTAGCGGCCTTCGAGGCGAGGCGCGCGGAGCGCCGGTTCTCCTTCGAAGAGCAACACGCCGGCTTCGACGAGCGCGTGAACGTGCGCGGGGGCGAGACCGAGCTCCGCCACCGTCATGGCGCCGGTCATGGCGCCGACGAGGTCGACGATCTCCTGCGGCGCCTGCGCGTCGTCCTGCCCGAACGCGTCGATGAAGCAGGCCTCGCCTGGCGAGAACCGGCGCGCACGAACGACGCGAACGGAAGTGGCCGCCTGGTCGAGCAGCTCACCCACGATGAGCTCGAGGGCGTGACCGAGATCGAGCGCCTCGAACGGCGCGAGCGCTCGAAGCGTCACCTCGGCCTGCATGACGAGCCGCGCGGCGTCGAGGCCCGAGGTGGTCTCGATCGTTCGTTTGAGTGTGACGAGCGTCGCGAGGTTCGGGTCCTTCGAGTGGTTCGCGAGGGCGTCGAGCGGGTCGATGCCGTCACGAAGCTCGAGCGTCAGCACGCCGGCGTCGAGCAGCTCGAGCACGGGCGCGCGAGGGAGCGTCGCGGCGTCGGCTCCGACGGCGCGTCGAACGAGGTCGAGCTGTGCGGTGGTGAGCGGCCACAGGGTCGCGGTCTCGGTGTTCCACACGCCCTTCGGCGCGAGCTGAAGCTTGCCTGCGAGTGAGAGGCGGCCGGGCAGCGGGTCGAGCGTGGGGAGCGTTCGTCGCCACAGCCACGCGCCACGACGCGGCGAGGTGAGCACGACGCGCCTGGCGTATCGGGTGGGGCCAGGCGTCAACACGGCCGTGCCGGGCGCCTCGGTCCACTCTCCCCAGACCGTGGAGCCTGCCGAGCCGGTGGTGTCGTTGCGGCTGGCGAAGCGCGTGAGGAACTTGAAGAGCGTGCGCTCGTCGCGCTTCACGTCAGAGGTGCGCTTGCCGAGGTGGCGGTCGTTGGCGCGCGTGGCGAGCAGGTTGCCCAGCGTCTGCGGGTTCATCGAAGCGAACGCGTCGACGACGAGGGGATCATTGAGCTGGGCCCAGAGCTGCCGGCGATCGGCCTCGAGCCGTGCTGCAAGCGACTCGGCGTCGAGAGGGTGACCTGCCAGGCGAGTCAGACGATCGAACGGCAGGCCCGGGCTGCGACAGACGACCGGCCCCACGAAGTGAATGCGCGACCCGGTCATGGGTGCCTCGTGTAGCAGCAATCGTCGTTGCTCACGTTGGTGAGCAGCGACGACGTCTTCGCCCGCCGTCTCCCACCGCGGGCCCATGTTTCAACCCACGCTGCTCACGTTGGTGAGCAGCGACTCCGCGAGTCGGACACCGCGGCGGTGGGCCAGCAGGTTTCAACCCACACTGCTCACGTTGGTGAGCAGCGACTTCGGGTTCGCCTTCTGCTGGGCGACCTCGCCGTTTCAACCCACGCTGCTCACGTTGGTGAGCAGCGACT
>JBEOKA010000242.1:0-29809 GCA_040275325.1 Myxococcaceae bacterium
GCTTCGGCGGTCGCTTCCGCGCTCACCTTCGCTTTGCCTTCACGACACACCATGTCTCGACCCTACCCGAAGTTGTTCTCGCTCGACGCCAGCTCCTGCTATCGCGCGAAGCATGAAGGCACTCGTGATGACGGCCGGAGAAGGACCTCGCGGCCTCTCGGTCAAAGACGCGCCCTCGCCCACCTGTGGCCCCGATGAAGTTCGCGTCGCGGTGAAGGCGAGCGCGCTCAATCGCGCCGATCTGCTGCAGACGATGGGCCTGTATCCCGCTCCGAAGGGCGTGCCGGCCGACATTCCCGGGCTCGAGTACGCAGGCGAAGTGGTCGAACTCGGCGCGAGGGTCACCCGATGGAAGAAGGGCGACCGCGTGATGGGCCTCGTCGGAGGTGGCGCGTGGGCCGAAGAGCTCGTCACCCACGAGCGCGAAGCCATCGCGATGCCCGCAGGCGCCTCGTTCGCCAACGCCGCCGCGATTCCCGAGGCGTTCATGACCGCGTGGGACGCGTTGTCGCTGCAGGGAGGCATGACGGCAGGCACACAGGTGCTGGTTCACGCCATCGCGTCTGGTGTCGGAACGGCCGCGATGCAGTTGTGCGCGCTTCACGGAGCCAGAGCCATCGGCACCGGCCGCAACGCCTCGAAGCTCGAGCGCATCAAGAACCTGGGGCTGCAAGACACGGTGCTGGTCTCCGATGGAACGTTCGCGAACCGCGTGAAGGCGCTGACGAACGATCGTGGCGTCGATCTCGTGCTCGATCTCGTCGGCGGAGACTGGCTGCCCGAGACCCTCGACGCGATGGCGCCGCAGTCGACGCTGATGCTGGTCGGTCTCGTCGGAGGAGCCAGCGCCGAGGTCCCACTTCGCACCGTGCTCGGCAAACGCATTCGAGTCATCGGCACGACGCTGCGCGCGAGAAACCTCGAAGAGAAACTCGCCGTCGCGCGACGCTTCGAGCACCAGCTCGTGCCCCACTTCGCCGCGGGCCGCCTCGGGCCTGTCGTCGAGAACACCGTGCCCTTCACCGAGACGCCGAAAGCCCTCGAGCGCCTCGCCGCCAATGACACCTTTGGCAAAACCGTCCTCACCTGGTGAACCACATGACCTTCGATCCCAACGCAGCAGCGGCTCCTGACTCTGGCGTCTTCGGCCTGCCCTTCTCTCCCGACGAGTCGAAGATCGTGCTCGTGCCCGTGCCTTTCGAGGCGACCACCAGCTACGGCGGCGGAACGTCAGACGGTCCTTCGGCGATCCTCGAGGCGTCGAAGCAGGTCGACCTGTTCGATCTCGACACGGGCAAGCCGTACGAGGCTGGCATCACCATGCTCGACGAGAGCGCCGAGGTGCGCGCGTGGAACGACGAGGCCAAGGCCGCCGCGAAGCCGATCATCGAATCGGGCGGGCTCGAGTCACATCCGGCTGCGCTCGCCACGGTGAACGCGCTCTCGGAGAAGATGAACCAGTACGTCTACGAGACGACGAAGCAGTGGATCGGCAAGAAGAAGGTCGTCGGCGTGATCGGCGGCGATCACTCGACGCCGTTCGGAGCGATCAAGGCCTACGCCGAAGCCTTCCCCGGCCTCGGCGTGCTGCACCTCGACGCGCACGCTGACCTGCGCAACGCGTACGAGGGCTTCACCTGGAGCCACGCGTCGATCATGTACAACGTGATGCAGAAGCTGCCCGGCGTCGCGAAGCTGGTGCAGGTCGGCATTCGCGACTTCGGCGAGGCCGAGTTCGACATGATCCAGTCGTCGAACGGGCGCATTCACACGTTCTTCGATTCACGGCTCGCCCACGCGCGGCTCGACGGCATGCCCTGGCGCGAGCAGGTCGACATCATCGTGCGCGAGCTGCCGAGCAAGGTGTACCTCTCGTGGGACATCGACGGACTCGATCCGGTGCTCTGTCCTCACACGGGAACGCCGGTGCCGGGCGGGCTCACGTTCCATCAGGCGGCGTCGTTGCTCGAAGGCGTCGTGCGCGCGGGCAAGACGATCGTCGGGTTCGATCTGAACGAGGTCGCGCCGGGGCCCGAGGGTGACGAGTGGGACGGAAACGTCGCCGCGCGCCTGCTGTACAAGATGATCGGCTGGACGCTGAAGTCGCAGACGAAATGAAAGAGAAGCTGACGACGCTCGGGCAGTGGCTGCTGATCGGCTCGGTGGTGGGCGTGCTGTGCGGCACGGCGTCGGCGCTCTTTCTGTGGCTGCTCGAACGCGCGACGAGCTACCGCACGGGCCACGAGACGATCGTGTTCGCGTTACCGATCGCCGGGCTCGCGCTCGGGTGGCTGATGGAGCGCTTCGGCCAGTCGATCAAGGCCGGCAACAACCTGGTCATCGACACGATTCACGATGACGGGCCCGAGATTCCGCTGCGCATGGCGCCGATGGTGCTCGTCGGAACGGTGATCACGCACCTCTTCGGTGGCAGCGCGGGCCGTGAAGGAACGGCGGTGCAGATGGGCGCGAGCCTGACCGATTGGCTCTCGCATCGGCTGAAGGTGAACGCTGCGGTTCGACGTCAACTGCTCGCGGCCGGAGTCGCTGGTGGCTTCGGTTCGGTGTTCGGAACGCCGATCGCCGGAGCCGTCTTCGGCCTCGAGTTCGTCGTGCTGGGCCGCCTCGAGTACCGCGCGCTCGTTCCTGCGCTCGTCGCGTCGATCGTGGGCGATCTGACGACGCGGTTCCTCGGCATTCTTCACACGCCCTACCCGGCTTCGCCTGTCGTGCCGCTCAACCTGCTGCTGCTCGCGAAATGGGTCGTCTTCGCGGCGGCCATCGCGCTCGCGTCGACCTCGTTCATCGAGCTGACCCACTTCATCAAGAAGCGTGGTGAGGCGTTGCGCTTGCCGCTGCGCATGGCGCTCGGTGGCGTGGCGGTGATCGCGCTGTGGAAGCTCGTCGGCACCAGCGACTACCTCGGCCTCGGCGTGCCGATGATCGTGCGCTCGTTCAGTGACCCGTCACTGCCCGCGTTCGCGTTCGCCCTGAAGCTCGTCTTCACCGCCATCACGGTCGGGAGCGGGTTCGTCGGCGGAGAGGTGACTCCGCTCTTCTTCATCGGCGCGGCGCTCGGCAGTGTGCTCGCGCGCGCACTTGGAATTCCCATCGAGCTCGGGGCCGGCGTCGGGCTCGCCGCCGTCTTCGCAGCCGCCTCGAACACGCCGCTCGCGCTGTCGATCATGGCGATGGAGCTGCTCGGCGCAGGCGTCTTCCCGCACGTCGCGATCGTCTGCGTGCTCGCGTACCTGTTCACCGGCCACCGCAGCATCTACCCGTCGCAGCGGCTGCCATTCGGCAAGCTGGGGGAGCCTGCCGGCTTGATGAAGATCAGCTCAACTCGTGAAGCCGGGCCCAAATCGAGCTAGGGGCGTGCCGCCACGCCGGGTGGCCACACTCCAGGGATCTCGACATGCGCGCACTTCTTCCTCTTCTCGTTCTCACCGGCTGCGGTTCGATGATGGTCACGGCCGACGCAGGCTCAGGCGGCGGTTCGGCTGTTGGGGGCGGGTTCGTCGCGGCCGGCGGCACCGCCACTGCCGGCGGGAGCGCCTCGGCTGGTGGTTCTGCTTCGGCGGGCGGTTCCGCCTCGGCTGGTGGCTCTGCCTCGGCTGGCGGTTCTGCCGCTGCGGGTGGTGCTGCTGCCGGCGGCTCGGCTGGAGGCGCGGCCTACCCTGCCTGCGGAGCCACCTACGCGGGCTGCTCGGCGTTCGTCGATCGCACCAACGACGCTGCGGTTTCGATCGACTTCAGCACGGCCTTCGGCGCGCCCAAGTGCCTGCGCGTTCGCGCGTCGCAGATGGTCTCGGTGACCGGCATCTCGGGCTTCCACCCGTTCAACCAGTCGTGCGGCCCGAACCAGAAGGTGACCTCGACGACCTCGGCCACCACCCTCTCGTCGCTCGCGGTGGGGCTCTACGGCTTCTACTGCCCGAACCACTCCGGCCCCGACGGCACCGGAATGGGTCTGGCGATTCAGGTCGTTCAGTGACGACGGCGGCGTGACCAGAGCAGCATCGCGATCGCCAGCACTCCGCTGGCGCCCGCGCCTTCGAGCCCGCTCGAGCACCCGCAGCCCATCTGCGCGCCTTCGACGGTGAAGGTGATCACCTCACCCGGGCCATCTCCCGCGAAGTTCTGGGAGAACAGACACGCGAAGTAGGTGCCCGGCCGAATGTGGGTGGCGGTCTGTGTCACCGGCACGTCGGTAAACCCGGGCGCGATATCGACCGCGACCGACGGCACCTTCGTGCCAAAGCCAAAGCTGCACGTGCCCGGGTTGCTGGCGCCGTAGCGGAACGCGGCCGTCGACGGTGAGCCGTTCGGGTTCACCGTTCCCTTGAACGTCACGCTCGTGCCTTCGACATCGGCGCTGATCGTCTTCGCGATCGGAGGCGCCGAGGTGGTGGTGAACTCCTGCAGCGAGCCGAACGCGGCCCCGCCCATGTTCGAGGCGATCGCGCAGAACGTGTACTTCGTGTTCGGCCGCAGCCCCTGCACCGCGAGCGTCAGCGGACGGTCCATCGTTCCGCCACCGAGCGGCAACCCATCCATCGCGGGCACGCGGGTACCGAACATGTCGTCGCACGCCGCAGGCTTCGTCTCGGAGTAACGGAACCACCCGATCGCCGTCGTGCCGTTCGGGTTCGCCGTGCCGCTGAGCGTCGCGGTGTTGCCCGTGACGTCGCTCGCCATGCCCGTCACCACCCTCGGCGGCGGCGCGTAGGAGTTGAACTGCAACACCTGGCCGAAGCTCTTGCCGAGCGGGTTCTCGGCGATCGCGCAGACGAAGTACGTCTTGCCCGGCTCGAGCCCCGTGACGACCTGCGAGAACGCGACATCGCTCGTGCCTGCCACGACCGCAGTGCCGCCCGTCGCAGGAGCCCGCCGCCCGAAGGTGTCGTTGCAACTGCCGGGATCCATCGTGTCGAGGCGGAACCAGGCGACCGTGGCGGCGCCCGTCGGGTTCACCGTGCCGTTCAACCGCGGCGACGGTGTGTTCGCGTCAGCCACCGACGACGTCACCACCACCGGCACGCCCGGCGTCGTGAAGCTCTGCACGGTGCCGAAGGTCGTGCCCACGACGTTCGTCGCCGCCGCGCAGAAGAAGTAGCGCGTGCCGCCCATGAGGCCGGTGAGCAGCTGCGAGATCGCCACGTTCGTTCCCGTCAACGGCACCGGCGTTCCACCCGTCGCGGGGAAGCGCGTGCCGAACGTGTCGCTGCACGTCGTCGGGTTCATCGTGCCGTAACGGAAGTAGCCGATGGCCGGATCTCCGTTGGCCGTGACGGTGCCGTTCACCGTCGCCTGCGTCGCCGTCGAAGGCGTTCCCGTGCCCGTCACCACCGTCGGTGCGCGAGGCGTCGTGAACGTCTGCACGCTGCCGAACGTCGTGCCCGCCGCGCTCGTGGCGCCTGCGCAGAAGAAGTACGCCGTGCCAGGCATGAGGCCGGTGATCGCCTCGGAGAACGACGTCGAGGTCGTCACCGGCGTGCCAGCCGACGCGGGAGCCCGCGTGCCGAAGGTGTCGGTGCAGGTGCCCGGGTTCGTCGTGCCGTAGCGGAAGAAGCCCGTCGAGGCCGAGCCGTTCGCCGAGCCCGACCCATTCAGCGTCGCGCTTACGCCGGTGACCATCGTCGCAGCTGACGTCGTGGCCGACGGAGGCGCCGCTCCAGTCGTGAACGTCAGCACCGTGCCGAACGTGGTGCCGACCGAGTTCTGGGCGATCGCGCAGAAGTAGTACGTCGCTCCCGGGGTGAGCCCAGTGATGGCCTGCGAGAAGGCCTGCGCGGTTCCACCGCTCCCGAGCGAACTTCCACCGACCGCGGGACCGCGCGTGCCGAAGGTGTCGTTGCACGTCGTCGGGTTCGTCGCCGAGTAGCGGAAGAAGCCAGTCGTCGCCGCGCCGAAGGGAACACCCGAGCCGTTGAGCGTCGCGCCCGCCGAGGAGACGGCTGTCGCAGCCAGCGTCGTGACCGCCGGCGCCGCGAGCGTCGTGAACGAGAGCACGGTGCCGAACGACGTACCCACCGCGTTCTGCGCGATGGCGCAGTAGAAGTACGTCGTCGCGCCAGTGAGACCCGTCAGGTTCTGCGTGAAGGTCTGCGGCGTCGTTCCACTGCCCACGCTCGAGCCACCCGTCGCAGGGAAGCGCGTGCCGAAGGTGTCGTTGCACGTTCCAGGGCTCGTGGTGGCGTACCGAATCCACGCGGTCGTCGCGTCGGCGCTCGGGTTCACCGTGCCGCCAACCAGCGCTCCGCTCGAGGTGACGTTCGCAGCAGCGGTCGTGATGACGGTCGGCGCTCCCGGCGTGAAGAAGGTCTGCACCGAGCCGAAGCCCGTGCCGTTGCCGTTCTGCGCGATGACACAGAAGTAGTACGTCGTGCCCGCCGTGAGCCCGCTGATGGCCGTCGAGACCGGAGACGCTGCCGTTCCACTGCCGACAGCGATCGCCGTCAGCGGAGCCCGCGTGCCGAACGTGTCGTTGCAGCTCGAGGGGTTCGCCGAGCTGAACCGGAACCACGCCGTCGTGGCGCTCCCGAGCGGGTTCACGGACGCGTTCAACGTCGCCGTCGTGCTCGTCACACCGGTCGCAGCGCTCGTCGTCACCGAAGGCCCGGTCGGCGTCGTGAAGGACAAGACCGAGCCGTACACCGTGCCCACCGAGTTCTGGGCGATCGCGCAGAAGTAGTACGTCGTCGCGGGCGCGAGCCCCGAGAGCGACGCGCTGAACGGCGTGAGCCCAGCCGCTGCGAGAATCGTGGTGCCGCCCGAACCCGGCGCGCGAACGCCGAACGTGTTGTTGCAGACGCCAGGGTTGGTGGTGCTGAAGCGGAAGTAGCCGGTCGTGTCTCCACCGCGGGGATCAGCCGAGCCATTGAGCGTCGCCACGCTGCTCGAGACCGCTGTCGCGGCCAGGGTCGCGACGGTGGGCGCCCCAGGCGTGCTGAACGTCATCACGTTGCCAACACCAGTACCGACCGCGTTCGAGGCGATCGCGCAGTAGTAGTACGTGGTGCCCGAGGTGAGGCCGCTGATGTTGGCCGTGTACGGAGTCGCCGCCGTGCCCGAGCCCAGCAACGTGCCGCTGCTGAACGGCGCGCGGGTGCCGAACGTGTCGTTGCACGTCACCGGGTTGATGGTGCTGTAGCGGAACCAGCCGGTGGCCGAGTTGCCGCTGGGGTTCGCCGACCCGTTCAGCGTCGCGGTCGAGCCGGTGACGAGCGTCGCGGCTGCCGTCGTGACGACTGGAGCGGCGAGCGTGGTGAACGTCTGCACCGTGCCGAACGACGTGCCCTCCGCGTTCTGCGCGATCGCGCAATAGAAGTACGTCGTCGACGAGCTGAGGCCGCTCACGAACTGCGTGAACGTCTGCGTCAGCGAGCCCGAGCCCAGGTTCGAGCCACCCGTCGCGGGGAAGCGCGTGCCGAAGGTGTCGTTGCAGGTCGTCGGGTTCGTCGTCGAGTAGCGGAAGTAGCCCGTCGTCGCCGAGCGGTTCGGGTTGGCCGAGCCATTGAACGTGGCCGTCGAGCCCAGCACCGAGGTCGCCGCGTTCGTGGTGACGGTCGGCGCGCCAGGCGTGGTGAACGTCAGCAACGAGCCGGGCGTCGTGCCGATGGCGTTCGAGGCGAGCGCGCAGAAGTAATACGTCGTGCCCGAGGTGAGACCGGTGATCGCTTCAGAGAACGCCACCGCGGTGCTGCCGCTGCCAAGTGACGTGCCCGTCATCGACACCCGCGTGCCGAAGGTGTCGTTGCAGACGCCAGGGCTCGTCGTCGAGTAGCGGAACCAGCCCGTGCCAGCGCTGCCGCGGGGGTTGGCCGAGCCGTTGAGCGTCGCCGTCGTTCCCGTCACCAGCGTCGCGGAAGACGTCGTGACTGCCGGCGCTGCCGAGGTCGTGAAGCTGCGCACCGTGCCGAAGCGAGTGCCGGCCGAGTTCGAGGCGATCGCGCAGACGTAATACGTGGTGGCTGGCAGCAGCCCTGACACCAGCTCCGAGAACGGAGCCGCCATCGTGCCGCTCCCGAGCGCCGCTCCACCCGTCGCAGGAACCCGCGTGCCGAAGGTGTCAGTGCACGTCGAGATGAAGCTGGTGGTGAAGCGGAACCAGCCCGTCGTCGCGCCCACGTTCGGGTTCGCCGTGCCCTCGAGCGTCGCCGTGGTGCTGCCGAAGGTGGTGATGGGCGACGTCACGACCGTCGGAGGCCCGGGCGTGACGAATGACTGCACCGCCCCGACCGACGTGCCTGCCGCGTTCGAGCCGATCGCGCAGACGTAATACGTCGTGCCTGCGAGCAGCCCGGTGATGCTGCCCGAATACGCCGAGGGCATGTTGCCAGCCCCGAGTGGATAGCCGCCCGAGCTCGGCTGCCGGGTTCCGAACACGTTGTCGCAGGCGCCCGGGTTCACCGTGCTGTAGCGGAACCAGCCCGTGGAGTTCGCGTTGTTCGGGTTGCCCGTCGCGTTGAGCGTCGCCGTCGAGGCCGTCACCAGCGTCGCAGCTCCCGTCACCATCGTCGGAGCGTTCAACGTCGTGAAGCTCTCGACCGTGCCGAACGCCTTGCCGACGATGTTCTCGACGATCGCGCAGAAGTAGTACGTCGTGCCGGCCGAGAGGCCCGTCACCACCTGCGAGTACGACGCCGCGCTCGTGCCGTTGCCCAGCGCCGAGCCGCCCGTCGCAGGCGCACGCGTTCCAAACGTGTCGTCGCAGGTGCCGGGGTTCGTCGTCGAGTAGCGCACCCAGCCCGTTGCGTCTGCGCGGTTCGGGTTGCCCGTGCCGTTGAGCGTCGCACCCGAGCTGGTGATGGCCGTCGCGAGCACCGTCGTCGCGGTGGGTGCTCCCGGCGTGGTGATCGTCAGCACGCTGCCGTAGCTGAAGCCCACCGAGTTCTGGGCGATCGCGCACACGTAGTACGTCGTGCCGGTCGTCAGCCCCGTCACCGCTTGCGAGTACGTCACCGGCGAGTTGCCGAACGGAATCGCCGTGCCGCCAGTCGCTGGAACCCGCGTTCCAAAAGCGTCGTTGCAGACGCCCGGGTTCGCCGTCGAGTAGCGGAACCATGCCGTCGTCGCGCTGCCGTTCGGGTTCGCGCTGCCGTTGAACGTTCCAGTCGTGGCGCTCAACGAGGTCGGAGCCGCCGTCGTCACCGTGGGAACCTGCGGCGGCGTGGTGAAGGACAGCAGCGGCCCGAACTGCGTGCCGATCGTGTTCTGCGCGATCGCGCAGAAGTAATACGTGTTGCCCGGCAGGAGCCCCGAGATCGAGAGCGGGTTCGACGACGGCGTGCTGCCTGCGCCCATGAAGGTGCCGCTGCTCGCGGGAACTCGCGTGCCGAACGTGTCATTGCAGCTGGTGGGATCGGTCGACGAGTACCGGAACCACGCCGTCGTCGAGGTGCCGTTCGGCGTGATGCTCGAGTTGAGCGTCGCGGTCGTCGACGTGACGGGAGACGCGGCCTGCGTCACCACCGTCGGCAGCGCCACCGTCGAGAACGTGACGATGGTGCCGTAGTTGATGCCCACCGCGTTCTGCGCGATCGCGCACCAGTAATAGGTCGTGCTCGGCGTGAGGCCCGTGAGCAGCTGCGTGTACGTCTGCGCCGTGTTGCCCGAGCCGACGCTGGTGCCGCCCGACGCGGGCGTCCGAGTGCCGAACGTGTCGTTGCAGGCGCCCGGGTTCGTCGTCGAGTAGCGGAACCAGGCCGTCGTCGCGTCTCCGCGAGGCGTCGCGCTGCCGTTGAGCGTCGCTGACGTGTCAGAGATGAAGGAGGTCGACGCCGAGGTGACGAGTGGAATGAGCGCGGGCGTCGTGAACGAGAGCACCGCTCCGTACGAGGTGCCGACCGAGTTCTGGGCGATGGCGCAGAAGTAATACGTGGTGCCCGGCAAGAGCCCCGCGGGCGTGACCGAGAACGAGGTCGTCGACGTCCCCGAGCCCAGCGCGTTGCCGCCCGAGAGCGGCGCGCGGGTTCCGAACGAGTCCGTGCACGTGGTGGGGTTCGTCGTCGAGTAGCGGAACCAGCCCGTCGCCGAGCTGTTGTTGGGAATGCCCGTCGCGTTCAGCGTGCCCGAGGTGGCCGTCACGCCCGTCGCGGGCATCGTCGTCACCGTCGGCGCCGCGGGCGTCGTGAAGGTGACTGGCAGGCCGGCACCGGTGCCAACGGAGTTCGAAGCGAGCGCGCAGACGAAGTACGTCGTGCCCGGCGAGAGGCCGGTGAGGCCCTGCGAGAAGGAAGTGCTCGAGAAGCCTGCGCCCAGGTTGGTGCCACCGCTCGCTGGCATTCGGGTGCCGTAGCTGTCGTTGCAGAGGCCAGGGTCGGTCATGCCGTAGCGGAAGTAGCCCGTGGCCGTGGCGCCCTGCGGCGTCGCGAACCCGTTCAGCTGCGCCGTGGTGCCGGTGATCGAGCTGACCGCGCTGGTCGTCACCGTCGGAACGTTCGGCGTCGTGAGGCTCGCCATCGAGCCGAAGCCCGTGCCCACCGCGTTGTTCGCGATGGCGCAGTAGTAGTACGTCGTGCCTGGCAGCAGGCCCGTCAGCGGTTCGCTGTACGCGATGCCCGAGTTGCCGCTGCCCAGCGCTGTTCCACCCGAGGCCGGTGCGCGCGTGCCGAAGCTGTCGTTGCACACGCCGGGGTTCACCGTCGCGTACCGGAAATAGCCGGTCGACGAGGCGCCGCGGGGGTTCGCCGAGCCGTTGAGCGTGGCCGTCGTTCCTGTGACGAGCGTGGCCGTTGACGTCGTGACGATCGGCGCGGTCGCTGGAGCCGTGAACGTCTCGACCGTTCCGAACGACAGGCCGACGCCGTTGGAGCCGATGGCGCAGTACCAATACTGCGTGCCCGGCGTGAGGCTGATGCTCTGCGAGTACGCCTGCGCGGTGGTGCCGCTGCCGAGGAAAGTGCCGCTCGAGAAGGGCACGCGGAAACCAAAGGTGTCCGAGCACGTCACGGGATCGGTCGAGGCGTACCGGAACCAGCCCGTGGTGCTCGAGTTGTTCGGGGTTCCCGTTCCGTTCAGCGTCACGCTCGTCGCCGTGAGCAGCGTTGGCGGGTTGGTCACCATCGTGGGCGCTGCCGGTGTCGTGAAGCTCAACACCGCGCCGAAGCCAGTGCCCTCGGCGTTCGTCGCGATCGCGCAGTAGTAGTACGTCGTCGCCGGCGTCAGCAGGAACGTCGTGTACGAGTACGACTGGTTGAAGGTGATCGTCGTGCCGCTCGACGCGGGCAGCCGCGTGCCGAAGCTGTCGTCGCAGGTGACGGGGTTCGTCGTCGAGTAGCGGAAGTACGCCGTCGCGTTCGCGAGGTTCGGGTTCACCACGCCGTTGAGCACCGCAGACGTGCCGCCGAGGCCGCTCACCGACGACGTCGTCACGGTGGGAAGGTTTGGCGTGGTGACGCTGGTGAGGGTGCCGAAGCCCGTGCCCGCCGAGTTCGAGGCGATCGCGCAGAAGTAATACGTCGTGCCGCGCGTGAGGCCCGTGACGGGCTCGAAGAACGTCTGGCTGCTGTTGCCCGAGCCAAGGTTCGTTCCGCCAGCCGCAGGCACCCGCGTGCCGAACGTGTCGTTGCAGACGCCCGGGCTCGTCGTCGAGTAGCGGAAGAAGCCCGTCGCGACGGCGCCGCGAGGAACGGCCGTACCGTTGAAGGTCAACGTCGTGCCCGTCACCAGGCTCGCCGAGTTCGTCGAGACCGAGGGAATCGCGGGCGGTGTGGTGAAGCTGCGAATGCCTCCGAAGCTGGTGCCCACGCCGTTCTGGGCGATCGCGCAGAAGTAGTACGTCGTGCCGGGCAGCAGGCCCGCGATCGATTGGCCAAAGGGCGCCGAGGTGAGGCCCGCTCCCAGGCTGGTGCCGCCGATGCTGGGCGCGCGTGTTCCAAAGACGTCGTCACACACGCCAGGGTTCGTCGTGGAGTAGCGGAAGTAGCCCGTCGTCGAGCTGCCGTTCGGGTTCGCCGAGCCGTTGAGCGTCGCGCTCGTCGCCGTCACCAACGTCTCAGGGTCGGTCGTCACGACGGGCACCGCCGGCGTCGCGAACGTGAGCACGTTGCCGAACGTGGTGCCCTCGGAGTTCTGACCGATCGCGCAGAAGTAGTACGTCGTGCCAGGCGAGAGGCCGATCGCGCTCTGGTTGTAGCTGAGCGCCGAAGTACCAGAGCCCATGGGTGAGCCGCTCGACGCAGGCACGCGCGTTCCGAAGGCGTCGTTGCAGGTGCCGGGGTTGCTGGTGGAGACCCGGAACCACCCCGTCGTGGGCGCTCCGTTCGGGTTGATCGTTCCCGAGAGCGTCGCGCTGGTGCTGGTGATGCTGAAGGCCGAGCTCGTCGTCGTCGTCGGAGCCGCCACCAACGTCGTCAGCGACAACGGCACGCCGATGCCCGTGCCCATCGAGTTGTCGGCGTACGCGCAGAAGTAATACGTGGTGCCGGGCAGCAGGCCGCTGATCGTCTGGCTGTAGTTCACCGACGAGTTACCCCCGCCCAGGGCCGTGCCGCTGCTGGCCGGAACGCGCGTGCCGAAGAACGTGCTGCAGCTGCTGCCGGGGCTCGAGAGCGAATAGCGGAAGTAGCCCGTCGCCGAGGCTCCGTTGGGCGTCGCAGAGCCGTTGAGCTGCGCTGAGCTGCTCGTCACCAACGTCGCGGCCTGCGAGAACACCGTCGGTGACAACGCCGGAGTCGTGAACGACAGAATGTTGCCGTACGCGAAGCCCGAGCCGTTCTGGACGATCGCGCAGAAGTAGTACGTCGTGCCCGGCAGCAGGCCCGTCGTCGTCACCGAGTACGGAACGTTCGTGGTGCCCGAGCCGACCGCCGTGCCCAGCGTTCCTGGAACGCGGGTACCGAAGACGTCGTCACAGGTGCCCGGGTTCGTCGTGCTGTGGCGGAACCAGCCGGTCGTCGACTCACCGCCCGCGTTCGCCGTTCCGTTCAGCTGCGCCGAGCTCGCGGTGATCGAGTTGGCGGAATTCGTCGTGACCGTGGGCGCCGCAGCGAAAGCGGTCGCAGCCACGCAAAATGAAAGGGCGAGAAAACGTCGGGGCATTGGAAACACTCCTGTCGGGGCCTCGACCCCACAGGTGGGTTTCCGTGTGCAGGAAAACTCCCCGCTGGCAGTGGGTGCAGGCCTCGTGAAGCGTGATCGCGCGCACCGCGAACGAAGGCGTGCGCGACGGGTACTTCTCGAGAACGAAGCTGCGCCAAGCCATGAAAGACCAGCCCGGCGACCAGACCCGCCTGTGGGACTCGACCCAGGTCTGGCTGTCGAAACGACTCACCTAACCGACTGATCTTCCGAACGTTCGCTGGTTTGTGCGGGGTGGGTGATCGATTCTCGCAGGTGTCGACCACCAGAGGTCGACGCCATGGCGCTCCCAGCCCCTCAACAGACTGCCGTCTCTCTCGCCGAGGCCGCCGCTCGCGGTGACACCGAGGCGATGGCGAAGCTGCTCAAGCTCCTCGCCCCGGGAATGATCCGGGCTGCGCAGGCGCTGCTCAGCCGAGCCCACCCCGATGTCGATGACGTCGCGCAGCAGTCGATGATCGCGCTCGTGCAGGCGATGCCGTCGTTCCGCGGGGAGTGTTCTCCGGCGCACTTCGCGAACAGCATCGTGACCCGCTTCGCGCTCGCCGCCCGCCGCCGTCAGACGAAACGCGAGACGCGCACCGACGACGCGGTCGAGGTCGATGGCCTCTTCAGCGACGCGCAGTCGGCCGTCGATCATGTGATGGCCGAGAAGCGTCGCGGCGCCATTCGGGAGCTCTTGTCGACGCTGCCAGAGAATCAAGCCGAGACGCTCGCGCTGCGCGTCGTGCTCGGCATGTCACTCGGAGAAGTCGCGGCGGCCACGGGCGTTCCGCTCAACACCGTTCGCAGTCGAATCCGCCTCGCCAGGGAGGCGCTCATGGAGCGCATCGAAGCCAACCCCACGCTGCTCGAGCTGCTGGAGCCACAGTCATGACGGCCCCCGATCTTCACCCCGAGGAGCTGCTCGACGCGTCGGCGGCAGGGCTGTTGTCGCCCGAGGAGCAGCAGCGCCTCGATCGCCACCTGAGCGCGTGCCCCGCGTGCCGCTTCGAGCTGAAAGCCCGCGCCGACTTCGCCGCCCTGCCCCTGCCCTCGATTCCGGTCGATGAGCTCGTCACCCGCGCGCTCGCTGGCATGCCGTCGGCGTCGGTCGCGCAGAGCGCGGTCGTTCAGAGCCGTCGTCGTCGCTTCTCGCCCGGCATGATCGCGGCGACGGTGATGCTCGTCGGCGCGGCGTCGTTCGCAGCCGCCGGCCTCGCGCGTCCCATCGCGGTGCTGCTCGGTATCGCGAAGCCCGAAGCCATCACTCCTCCAGTGCCGGCGCCCGCGCCGATCATTCACCCGCGAATTTCCGTTCCGCAGCCGCCCGTTCAGATCGAGCCCGAGCCGGTGGTGGAAGAGCCGCCGCCTCCGCCGATGGTCGACGCGCCCGTCGTCGTGCGCGAGCGGCCCGTCGTGCTCGAGAAGCTCACCCCGCCGCCGCCTCCGCCCGAGCCCGTCATCACCGCGCCCGAGCTGTTCCGCCTCGCGACCCAGGCCCGCACCGAGGGGCGTCGCACCGACGCCGAGCAGACCTACCGCGAGCTGACGACCCGGTTCCCCCAGTCGGCCGAAGCGAACGTCGCGCACGCCGTGATGGGTCGCCTGCTGCTCGATCTCAACCGTCCGTCCGACGCGCTCGTCGAGCTCGAGGCCGCGCTGGCGTCGGGAGATGCGTCGCTGCGTGAAGACGCGCTCGCCAACCGCGCGCTCGCCTTCGACGCGATGAATGACGGCGCCCGCGCGCAGGCCGTGTGGAGCCAGCTGCTCTCGGAATTCCCCGCGTCGATTCACGCGAAGCGTGCGAAAGAGCGGCTGGAGGTCTTGACCGCTCCGTGAACGCGCTGCTCCACACGACGCTGAGGCTGTTCGTCCTGGGTGTCGTGTGTCTGGGCTCCGTCGTTCACGCGCAGGCCCGCTCGGTTGCCGTGTTGCGGGAAGTGAAGCCCGAGCCCTCTTCAGCGCTCGAGTCGTCGCTGCGCGAGATGCTGGGTCGCCTCGACGTGAACCTCGACGCCTCTGCGGGAGATGGCGGTGTGCCCGCCCTCGCCGTCATCGACATCGACTTCGCGAGCGGCGCCATCGTCGTCGACAGCCCCAGCCGCGCCGTCACGATTCGCCGTTCGCTGCCGAGTGGTGCTTCGGGCGACGTGGTGACCGAGACGGCCGCGACGTTGATCGCGTCGTCCGTCGACGTGCTGCTCCACACCGACCCTCCGCGCCAGCCGATCAAGATCGAAGTGCCCGCAGTCGTGCAGGCCCCTGCTCCACGCCCGAAGCTGAGCCCCGTCGGCCTCGATCTCGGCGTCGGACTGGGAGCGCGCCTGCTCGGCAACAGCGCACTCGTCGACTTCGGCGGCTCGGTTCACGCGCTGCTCACGATTCCGTTTCTGAGCCAGCTGCCTGGGGTGCTCGCGATGTTCGCGTTTCAGCCAGGCTTCGATCTCGCGGGAGAGACCGTCACCCTTCGCGGGAGCGCGATGTCGGCGCGGCTGTTCGTTCAACTCGAGCTCGTGCGCTGGAGATACGGAAGGCTCGAGGCCGGGGCCGGAGGCGGGTTCGATCGCTTCTCGTTCACGCCGTTGCAGCGCGAAGGCGAGCTGTTCCGGCCCATGGCGACGCGCTCGTTCATCTCGCCCATCGTCGGCGGCCTGGTGACCTACCGCTTCCCCGTGGGCGAGAGCGTGCACCTCTTCGCCACGCTCCAGGTCGATGGCGATCTGCGCCCGACCCCCGCGCCTCGGAATGGCACGCCCCCACCCGACATGAACGACCCACGCCCCTGGGCCGTGCGACCCAGCCTGAACATCGGGGTGTCGTTCGCGCCTCTGCGCGCGCGCGAGTGATCGCTTCTTTTTCGAGCTGATCACCTTTCTCAGCGAGAGGGCCGCGCCTCTCGAACTCCACTGAAAGGTGATTCACATGCATCGTCTTGCTCCGTCGCACCTCGTTGGACTCCTCGCCGCCCTGCCCTTCGTTGCCTGTGGAACGGCCACGAGTGCGCTCGACGTCGCGACGGAGACTTCCGCGCTCGTCACTGCCCAGTGCGACGCCCAGTCTTCGCGCGCAGCCGTCGACACGTGCTTCACCACCTTCGAGGCCTGCAAGACGGCTGAAGGTGCGGTCGAAGCCGATTGCCGTACGGCCCTCGACACCTGCCTGCCCGAAGGCGTCCCGCACCGGGCGCGACGTGGACACGGTGGCGGTGATGGAGGCTGTCACGGAGGCGGCGAAGGCCGGCCAGAGGGCGGTCGTCCGGAAGGTGGTCGCCCCGAAGGTCTCGGCGGTCTCTTCGCTGCTCCGCGCGGCGGTCACGACGGTGGCGTCGGTGGCCACGGCGGCCGTGGACGTGGTGGACGTGGACCGGTCGGCATCGATGACGCTACGGTTCAGGCCTGCCGCGCGACTGCGGACTCGTGCATCGCCGCTGGCACCGCTGAGCAGACCTGCCGTGACGCAGCCCGCACCTGCATTCACGACGCGTTCGCTGCTTCGTTCGCGACCCGCTGCCAGGAGCTCGCTGATGCCTGCGCTGCGTCTGGTGAAGACTGCACCGAGATCAACGCCCGCTGCGCCGCTGGCATCAAGGAGCCGCCTGCTCCCGGGACGTGCAGTGACGCGGCCGACGCGGGTGAGTGAACGCCTTGACCTGGTGACGCGAGCCGCCTAAGCACCTCCGACTCTTCTCTTTGAAGGAGCAGCACCATGGCTCGCGTCACCGTCGAAGATGCGCTTCCCCACGTCGACAACCGCTTCGCGCTCGTCCTCCTCGCCTCCAAGCGCGCCCGTCAGCTGATGGCCGGTGCCCGCCCGATGGTCGAGACGTCGAAGAACAAGTCGTGCGTGCTCTCGCTTCGTGAAGTCGCCACCGGCCGCGTTCGTTTCGACCGCGATGTCCGCTCGGCGCTCATGGGCCGCTACGACGTGCCCCCCGCCGCGCGCGGCTGAGCCGTCACCCGGTTCTGAAGCACCAACGCCTCCTCCGGCACTCCCGGTGGAGGCGTTCTGCTGTCTCAAGATCCTCGCCGCGCGAAGCGGCCTCGCTGCTGAACGGCGCGACGACCTGCAGGCATGGGACTGATCGAGGATGGCGCGCCGAGGGTTGATCTGCGCTCCGCCGCATCCGCGCAGTCACCCGGTCACGGGAGCGGAATGGTGAGCCCACCAGCCGGAGTTGGCAGCCGACCCGGAGACTCTCCCACCGGTCGCAGATCGAGCAGGCCCTTGTTGTACGTCGCCACCGCGCTCATGAACTGCGTCTGCGCCGAGATCGCGAACGGCAAGGCGACCAGCACGAGCACGAGCCCGACGAGATCGAGCACCAGCCCGGCGATCAACAGCGGCACGAACGCAGCCGAGCCCAGCAGCGGCGCCAGTAACACGAGCGCAGACCCCGCCCCGACCGAAGCCAGGCCGGCGATCTGGAAGATCGACGACAGCCGCAGGTTCTCTTGCGCCTTCACCGCGAGTTCGTGCGCCTCGGGCACCAGCTTGAACGCGTCGGCGAAGTCATCGTCCTTGAAGCTGAAGACGCGCTCGCGCTGTCGCAGGCGAAACGTGCCCTGGCTCATGTCGGGATCGAGCGTGAGCAGGTGGCGATCGACGAACTGGGCGAACAGCTTCACCTCAGCGGGCTCGTCGGCGCTCGCCTTCACGGCCTCGACGGACGCTGCGGAAGCGGCTGGCGGCGCATCGGAAGGAACCGTCAGCGGCGGCGTCGACGGGGCCTGCGAGAGCAACACGGCGAGGAGCGCAGGGATCATGGGCGAGGCGGACGAAGAGAAACGGGGTTCATTTCACGGCCAGGGCCGATTTCGCACGGTTCGCCATGTCGCGCTCGCCCGGGTACGTGAGCTTCGTCAGCGCCTCGTCGAGCGGAAGCCAGTACGCGCGGTCGACCTCTTTGCGCATCTGGTCGGTCAGCACGTCGATCTCGCCCGACACGTACCGGAAGAGGAAGAACGCGACCTCTTTGAAGATGGTGTTGCCGCGCCAGCGGTAGACGTACTTCACGTCGCCCAGCTTCTGCTCGAGCGTGGCGGTGAGGCCGGTCTCTTCGTTCACTTCACGCGTCGCGGCCTGCTCGGCGTTCTCGCCGGGGTCGATGTGCCCTTTCGGCAACGCAGTGACGGTCTTCCCTGCGGGGCGAATGACGGCGACTTCGACGACGCCGCTGCGCTCGCGAATGACGATGCCGCCTGATGAGAACTCGCGCGTCGAGGCCACGGAGCGGCCCTTGTAACGATCCTCAGGCCGTCCGTCACCGGGCGAAGTACGCGAGCTTCGCTTCAGCGCCCAACCGGTAGGCCTGCCGGAGTTCAGAGAGCAGCGCGTCGAGGCGGCGCTCCCGCATCGCGGGCAACAGGCGGCTGCAGTAGCGCTTCGCGAGCCGGTTCGCTTCGACGTAGCGCCACCGTTCGGGCGCGGTGAGCGACTCCGAGTACCGCACGCGCTCGAACAGCGTTCCCATCAGGCGCGTCGCCCAGCTCGCCGCGTGCTGGCCCCAGCGGAGCAACGTGCACACCGCGAACTTGTCGACCTCGGCCTGCGCCTCCAACTCCAGCATCGACACCCTGCGCTCGAGGTTGGCCGTCTGCGCGACGTAGAGAAAGTGCGAGACGCCTTCGGTCACTTCACAGAAGCCGCCGAGTTCCTGGTCGAGCAGCGCTTCGGGTTCGTTCTCCAGCCGGGAGACGCGCTCGAGCAGGGTCGGCTCGAGATAGAGCGCGAGATCGACCGACGCTCCATCGCTCGACACGAGCAGCTCCTCCCTCGCCCGCCCCGTGCCACCCAGCGCCTTCGCCGACTCAGCGTCGACGAGAAAGTCGCGCGCCCGGTACTCGCAGCGAATGCCGTAGAGCGTCTCGAGCTGGGCCTGGAGCGCGTCGAGCATGGGTCAGTTCGCCAGGATCTTCTTCTTCGGCAACAAGCCAGCGTCGATGAGCACCGACTCGAGGTGGTGATCGCCCGTCTTCGCCCACGTCTCGAACACCTGCATCTGCCCCTGCGGACCCGACGCCACCTGGCCGCGCGCGGCGATCTCCTTCAGCACCTCGACCAGCGACGTGAACTTCTGATCGAGCTCCATGTAGACGTGGCTGAAGGTGCTCGAGGGCGCGAGGTCGGCGATGGCTGCGTACGCCTTGCGCCCCATCTGCATGTAGTAGTCGGGGCCGACGACGCGATCCTGCAGTGACTGCTGGAAGAACCCGGCGGTGTACAGCGACTGATCGCCCAGCTGCCGCAGCGTGCGAATGCGCTGATCGCGATCCTGCTGCAGCGCCCGCGTGTACATGAGCGCGAGCGGCTCACTCTCCTTCTTGCCGTCGAGCTCTTGCGTGAAGAGCTTCTCGGCCGTGGCGAACTCACTGAGCAGGTTCACCACGTAGAACTCGGTGACCTCGGCCAGACTCACCCGCTGGCGCTGAATCACCTCTTCCAGCAACAGCTTGAAGAACTCCTTCAACGACCCCGACAGAACGAGCTGCGACATCGGCGACTCCTTGTGACGCGGTAGGTCGGTTCGCACCCACCGAGGAGCTGAGCTTGAAGCTCCTGTCACAGGATCGTATCGGCACGGACCCGCGAACTCAAAAAGACCACTGGAAATCCGGGCGGTTGAACTGGCACTCACCCCTGACGAGCGCCAATTTCAGTTGATGGTTCAGTTGGCACTCACCACCCGAGAGCGCCAGGTTGCGCCTTGACCGTCGAGGACCGGTGGTTATATCGCGGGCGCCTGAAGCTTTGGCACTCGGCAACCTCGAGTGCCAATTTCCACCGCAGCCCACTCAAGGAGAACCTCAATGAAGATTCGTCCCCTGCACGACCGCCTCATCGTCAAGCGCCTCACCGAGGAGAACAAGACCAAGGGCGGCATCATCATCCCCGACTCGGCCAAGGAGAAGCCGCTCGAGGCGAAGGTCGTCGCGGTTGGTAACGGCAAGATCCTCGAGGACGGCAAGGTTCGCCCGATGGACATCAAGGCTGGCGACACCATTCTCTTCAGCAAGTACGCCGGCACCGAGATCAAGATCGAAGGCGACGAGCACCTGATCCTCCGCGAGGAAGACGTCCTCGGCGTGATCGAGAAGTAACTCCCACTCTTCACACCAAAGGACATCACCACCATGGCAGCCAAAGACATCATCTTCGACACGAAGGCCCGCGACGCGATCCTCCGTGGCGTCAACACCCTCGCCGACGCCGTGAAGGTCACCCTGGGGCCCAAGGGCCGCAACGTCGTGATCGAGAAGTCGTTCGGTTCCCCCACGATCACCAAGGACGGCGTGACCGTCGCCAAGGAGATCGAGCTCGAGAACAAGTTCGAGAACATGGGCGCGCAGATGGTGAAGGAGGTCGCGTCGAAGACCTCTGACATCGCCGGCGACGGCACCACCACCGCGACCGTGCTCGCGCAGGCCATCTTCCGTGAGGGCGCCAAGCTCGTCGCGGCCGGCCACAACCCGATGGAGATCAAGCGCGGCATCGACAAGGCCGTCACGGCCATCGTCGCCGAGCTCAAGAAGCTCTCGAAGCCCACGCAGGGCAAGAAGGACATCGCGCAGGTCGGCACCATCTCGGCCAACGGCGACACCACGATCGGCAACATCATTGCCGAGGCGATGGACAAGGTCGGCAAGGAAGGCGTGATCACGGTCGAAGAGGCGAAGGGCCTCGAGACCGAGCTCGACGTCGTCGAAGGCATGCAGTTCGACCGCGGCTACCTCTCGCCGTACTTCGTGACGAACCCCGACCGCATGGAGGTCGAGCACGCTGACCCCTTCATCCTCATCTACGAGAAGAAGGTCTCGTCGATGAAGGATCTGCTCCCGCTGCTCGAGCAGGTGGCGCGCGCCGGCAAGCCCCTCATCATCGTCGCCGAAGAGGTCGAGGGCGAGGCGCTCGCGACGCTCGTGGTGAACAAGATCCGCGGCGTGCTCAACGTCTGCGCGGTGAAGGCGCCTGGCTTCGGTGATCGCCGCAAGGCCATGCTCGAAGACATCGCCATTCTCACGGGCGGCAAGCTGATCGCCGAAGACCTCGGCCTCAAGCTCGAGAACGTGACCCTGAGCGACCTCGGCCGCGCCAAGCGGGTGAAGGTCGACAAGGACAACACCACGATCATCGACGGCGCCGGCCAGCAGAAGGACATCGAGGCCCGCGTGAAGCAGATCCGCGCGCAGGTCGAAGAGACCTCGAGCGACTACGACAAGGAGAAGCTGCAGGAGCGGCTCGCCAAGCTCGTGGGCGGCGTGGCGGTCATCAACGTCGGTGCGGCCACCGAGACCGAGATGAAGGAGAAGAAGGCTCGCGTGGAAGACGCCCTCAACGCGACCCGCGCGGCCGTCGAAGAAGGCATCGTTCCTGGCGGTGGCGTGGCGTTCATTCGCTGCCTCAACGCGCTGAAGGACGTGACGGTCAACGCTGAAGAGAAGTTCGGCGTCGACATCATCCGTCGCTCGCTCGAGGAGCCCCTGCGCCAGATCTCGGCGAACGGCGGCCTCGAGGGCTCGGTCATCGTCAACAAGGTCAAGGAAGGCACGGGCGCCTTCGGCTTCAACGCGGCGACTGGCGCGTTCGAGGACCTGCTGGCGGCTGGCGTCATCGACCCGGCCAAGGTGTCGCGCTGCGCGCTGCAGAACGCGGCGTCGGTCAGCTCGCTGATGCTCACCACGGAGGCGATGGTCGCCGAGAAGCCGCGCGAAGAGGACAAGGCGCCGGCGGGTGGTGGCGGCGGCATGGGCGGTATGGGCGGCATGGGCATGTAATTCGCCCAGTCACTCCGACTCATGGAGTGGCAGCACACGGCCTCCGGATCCTTCGTGGAACCGGGGGCCGTCGTGTTTCCGGAGTGGTAGTTCGCGGTCATGAGGTTCCTGCTGACGCTGGGGCTTTTGGTCGCGACGGTTTCAGGAGCGCAGGCGCTCGAGCACGACGTCGATAGCTGGACGCTGCTGAACGTGTGGGGCCGGCATGATCGGTTCCGCTGGTACCTTGAGGCGCAGCCGCGGGTGAGCATCACGCAGCAGAAGTTCGATCGGCTGCTGTTGCGGCCGGCCGTCGGGTACCAGGTGTCGCCGAACGTCTCGTTGTGGGTCGGCTACGGGTGGACGCCGTCGTTCATTCCTGGGTACCGCGATGAGCAGCGTCCGTGGCAGCAGGTGCTGGTCGAGCACACGTTCGGCGTCGTGAGCCTGGTGAATCGATCGCGCGTGGAAGAGCGGTTCATCGCGAACACCGATGGAGCGTCGATTCGCATTCGCCACATGGTGCGCTCGGTGATCCGCTTCGGAGCGGAGTCTCCGTGGGGCGTCGCGCTGTACGACGAGCTGTTCTTCAACCTGAACACCGTGACCGGTGGGCCCGCCGCCGGGTTCGATCAGAATCGCGTGTTCGCCGGCATCAACCTGAAGGTGGCCGAGTGGCAGTTCGAGCTCGGGTACATGAACAACTTCGTCGAGCGACCGGCGCCGGCGGCCGACCGCATGAATCACAACATCACGGCGATGATCGTGTTCACCGTGCCTTGAGGTGCAGCCGTTCGAGCACGGCATTGACCTGAGCGGTCGAGCACTCCGAGCCTCGTTCCAGATCCTCTTTCGCGCCGCTCTCATCGAACCTCATCGCTGGCCAGGGACATGAGCGCGCCAGCGAGACCAGAGGGTGTTCACAGGCCAGCGGAGTTGTACCGCCAAGGGATGCGTGGGCCTGGCGCTCGAGGTGTTCGGTCAGTTCGCGCTCCTGTCGCGCGATCGGATGACTTGCTGGAAGGTTCGTGGTCGCGAGTTCGCGCTCCCGATCGGCAGCCGCACAGAGAGCGCTCGACGCCGCAGCAATGATCGTCTGCCGCGCGTCGGGCTGATCGCCTGGCCGATCGCCGAGCCAACTCAGCTCGCAATCACGGAGCGTGGGTGAGTCCTTGTCGACGCTGCTCACGATGCCGGCAAAGGCGACCAACTGACCGCGCTGAAGCGAGTCAACCTCGGAGCGAAGCCAACACCGCACGAAGAACCCGCGTTCATCGGTCTGCAGCAGGAGCTTCTTGCCTTGCTGTCGTTCGACGAGCCCGGTGACGACCACTCTCTGGCCGAGGAAACGACTCTGCGCCAACTCAGACGTGTTCCAGTTCGCGTGCAGGAACTCGCGAGCCGAAACAACCTCTGGCGCGCGGCTCGGCCGAGCAATGACACATGCGAGATTCAAGGCGCAGCCCAGAAGAGTCGACCGAAACACGACGCCTCGACACCCGGCCAAGCGATCGGTTCCGACTCACCGAGCCTGGAAGAACCGGGTGTGCTCCCGGAACCGGCGATCTGCTTCACGGTGTGAGCCTTCGGCGACCGCGAACCGGCGAAGATCAGCGACAACCGACGAGAGGTCGTTCACCTCGGCCAACACGCCGTCGGTGAAGGAGTACTCAGCAACGAAGTCGTAGGTGAGCACCGTGGCAACGGGGACGCCGCCGAAGAACATTGGGCCCGGTCGACCGAACTGCACCCCGTTCCAGCCGCGGACGATCAGGAGCGATCCGGAGAACGGACAAGGGAGCATGAGATCGTCGTAGCGGAACCCGCCGCGCGGCTTGGCGATCGGCAATCGTCCAGCGATCAACGGACCCTTCCCCGACCGAGCCAGGGCCTGCTGAGAGCCCTTCAGACCAATCCAGAGGCTGCCGAGGACCAGCGCTCTCTCTCGGAGGCGAAAGCCACACCAGAATCCACGCGACAGAGCAGTGTTCGGTTCAACGGGCACCAGCCCGACTGATTCCGGCGAGAACGGTCTTCCGGTCTGGTTGAAGACGAGCGACTCGCCCTCATCATCCTCGAACGTGTCGGGGACCTGTGACACGCGTTCAGGTCGTGGCCATCTTCACGACCGGAGCCTGGCGCGCGACGTTCTCCTGCGAGATGCGCGCGGCGACCTTGCCGGCGATCGCCATGAACGACTTCGTCTCTTCGCTCTCGGGGAACCCAACCGTCACGGGAATGCCGCGATCGCCGCCCTGACGAATCTTCAGATCCAGCGCGACGTCACCGAGGAACGCCATGTCCATCATCTCGGCGGCCTTACGCCCACCGCCCACGTCGAAGATGTGCGTGCCCTTGCCGCAGTGCGGGCAGATGAACTGGTTCATGTTCTCGACGATGCCGAGCACCGGCACATGCAGCTTGTCGAACATCTGCTTCGCGCGAACGACGTCGGCCAGCGCCACGTCTTGCGGCGTCGTCACCAGCACCGCGCCCGAGCTGCGAACCTGCTGCGCGATCGTCAACGGCACGTCGCCCGTTCCCGGCGGAAGATCGAGCACGAGGTAGTCGAGCTCGCCCCAGTTCACGTCGCGAACGAGCTGCATCAACGCACCCTGCAGCATCGGCCCGCGCCAGATCAGCGCCTGATCGGCCTCGATCAAGAACCCGATCGACATCACCTTGATGCCGTGCGCCTCGAGCGGGTCGAGGTTCTTTCCATCACGGCTCACCGGCTTGCGTTTGATGCCCGTCATCACGGGAATCGACGGACCGTAGAAGTCGGCGTCGAGCAGACCGACCTGCGCTCCGTGCTTCGCGAGCGCGCACGCGAGGTTCAGCGCGACCGTCGACTTGCCGACGCCGCCCTTCCCTGCGCCGACGAGCACCACGTTCTTCACGCCGGGCAGCAGCGACTCCTTCGACGCGCCCATCGGGCCGGCGCGGGTCTTCGCCGTCATGTCGAGCTTCAGCTCGGACAGCCCAGCGACCGCCTTCAGCGCCGTCTCGGCGTCGCTCTTGATCTTCTCCTTCATCGGGCACGCCGGCGTCGTGAGCTCGATCGTCACGCTCACCTTGCCGCCGTCGATCTTCAGGTTCTTCACCATGCCGGCCTTCACGACGTCTTGATTGAGGTCGGGGTCCATCACCGTCGAGAGGGCTTTGAAGATGTCGCTTTCCTGAACGCTCATGGTGACTCCGGTTTTTCGGGCGGCTACAGCGTGACGCCCAATACGGGCCGCGCCGTTGCCGCGCAAGCACACCACGCATGAGCCACTACCTGTCCGGCATTCTGAAGATCATCACCATCGAGGCCTTCATGGCTCTGCTGGTCGTCGATCGACTCACCGGCGACAAGTGGGAGCGCGAAAAGCGCCTCGGCTTCACCGCCCTCGTCACCGTCATGGTCTTCGGTTGGACGAACTGGGGCACCGGCCGCAACGGCACCAGCATCGGGTGGATCCTCGCGGCCATCGCGGTCGTCTGGCTCTGCAACTGGATGGTGCGGGCTGCACTGGGCAGTGAAACGACGGAGCGCGCGAAACGCTTCGCCATGACGATGGGCAACCTGGGCAAGACGTTCAAACTGCCCGCGGTCGCGACCGCCTCGATCCTCGCGGGCGTGATCGCCGTCGGCTACTGCTGGCTCGGCGTGCGCAACGAGTCGATCGCGTGGGTGCACCAGCACGAGCAGTTCCATTTCTACATCGGCGCGAAGTACCAGAAGGAGGTCGGCTGGTTCGATCTCTACACCGCGACGATCATGGCCGACCGCGAGACGGTCAACGTGATGGGCGGCGTGCAGAAGACGCGCGACAACCGCACCTTCGAAGAGATTCCGGTCGAGCAGGCCCTGGCTGAGGCTCCGCGCATTCGCGCGCGCTTCACCGACGAGCGCTGGGAGTCGTTCAAGGCCGACTGGGTCGCGATGGCGAAGGCCTGGCCGTGGATGAACTGGCAAGGCGTGATGAACGATCACGGCAACTCGAACTCACCCGCCTGGTCGATCATCGCGAGCCCGATCGCGTCGCTGGTGCCGCTCACGCCGCAGAACCAGTCGCTGCTGGGGTGCATCGATCTGCTGCTCACGCTCGCGCTCTTCATCATCGTCTACGAGACGTTCGGGTTCCGTCTCGCGAGCGTCGCGCTCTTCATGTGGGCGTGCGTGCCGGTGGTGTTCGACTACCTCGCAGGCAGCTTCCTGCGGTGGGACTGGCTGTTCGCACTCGGGCTCGCGGTGGTGTTCCTCAAGAAGGAGAAGTGGGGCACGGCCGGAGCCCTCTTCGGTTTCGCAGTCGCGACCAAGTTGTTCCCGCTCTTCTTCGGCGTCGCGCTGCTCGTGCGAGTCGGTTTCCAGTGGCTGGAGAGCAAGAAGATCGAGAAGTCGTGGATCGCTTTCGGCCGCAACGCCGCCATCGCCGGAGCCGCCTGCGTCGCGATCTCCACGGCCATGTTCGGAACCTCCGCGTGGACCGAATACGCCCAGCGCATTCAGGTCGCGCAGACCGAGAAGTTCTACAGCAACCAGCACTCGCTCAAGACGGTGTTCCTGCAGCTCGTCGGGCCCGGTGAAGGTGGGATCTCGAGCGGAATCTTCCCACCCGTCATCAAGCAGTCGCTGCCCGACGTGGACATCAAGGACTACGGGCTGGGCTTTCTGCTCGCACGGCTCGCCTTCACCGCCGTCGTGATCGTGCTGCTGCGCCGGGCCTCGTACGTCGAAGCGTTCACGCTTGGGCCGCTGCTGGTGCTCACCTGGCTGACGGTCAACATGTACTACTGGAATATGCTCAGCCTGCTCGCGCTCGGGCTCGCGTCACGCGCCGGGAAGCACTTCTTCCTGATGCTGCTGACGATCTTCGCCTCGTACATCACCTACTACACGTACCAGCACCTGAACCGCGGCTTCGCCGAGGGCTACCTGCTCGCGTTCATCTTCATCGTTCTGACCATCGTGATCGCGGCGTTCGAGCTGCGTGACGCGCGACGACCCGCTGCTCCTGTCACTTGAGCGTATCGACGTACTCGCGGGTCAGCTCGAGCGAAGACTTGCCCGTTGCCGACACCGTCTCGTGCACCAGCTTGTCGTCGCCTTTCGGCGTGAGAATGACAGCGCTGACGGAGCCACCCTTCCCTTCGAACTCGAGCTTCGCGCCGGCCTTCGCTTCGAGCTTGGGAGCACCCGAGGCTCCGTAGTGAGCGAGCACGAGCTTGCCGCCCTCGAGGTGGTAGACGCTGGCGCTGAGCACCTTCGCGCGATCGGCGGCGGTCACCATCTCGAGCACGGCCGTCCCATTCGAGATCACGCGCAGTGACACGTACCGCGTCGCCTCTTTCTCTCCCGCCTTCCAGTTTCCCTCGAGCGTCTTCAGCTTCTCGAACTGCGCGGCAGGCCCATCAGCAGGCGGAGCCGAGACGAGCAGACCAACGGCGACGAGGAGTGGCGACATGGTGGGCCTCCAGGGGCTGTCTGCGGGGACGGCGCAGCATACCGGGCACCGACGGCGCGGCGTGGGAGTTCTTCAGCGTTTCGTCGCCGTGCGGACCGAACGTTTGAGTCCTTCGTACGGCACACGAGCGAGGGCCTCGTCGGCGGTCACCCATTCACTTCGAACGTGTTCGGCCGAGAGAATGATCGGCGCCGACTCCGAGACGCGGGCGATGAAGGGAAACTCACGGACCACGCGCGGCCCTGACGTTCCCCAGGTGAAGGCGTGCGGTGAATCGATGGGCTGCGTCGCGGCTTCGAGGCCCGTCTCTTCCTTCAACTCCCGCAGCGCCGCGCGATCGGGCCGTTCACCCGCTTCGACCCGACCCGTCACGGGCTGCCAGAACCCGCCCTTCTCTGGCGTTCGCTCGAGCAGCAGCACGCGGTCGCGGGTCTCGTTCACGACGACGACGCTCACGGTCTCGACGGGCTCGGGACCCGCCAGCATCGTGCTCTCGAACACGTTCCCGAACTGACGCACGAGCGTGTCTTCGACCTCGGCCATCGACGGCGTTGCGCCCGAGAGCTCCTTCGCCATCGACGTCACGCCCGCCTCGCTGATGCCGCACGGAACGATCAGCTCGAAGTGCGACAGATCGGGGTCGACGTTCAGCGCGAAGCCATGGCGCGTGTACCAACGGCTCAGGTGCACGCCGAGCGCGCAGATCTTCCGCGGGCCACCGAGCCGCGACTGCTCGACCCACACGCCCGGCCACTTCTCGATTCGGGTCGCGGCGATTCCATATTCGGCGAGCGAGCGGATGATCACCTCTTCGATCGATCGCACGTACTTCCGCACGTCCTGCCGGCCGGGGCCGAGGTGGAGCAGCGGGTAGCCGACGATCTGACCCGGCCCGTGGTACGTGACGTCGCCACCACGATCGGTCTCGAAGACGCCGACGCCGAGGCGACCGAGTTCCTCGCGTGGACGAAGAATGTTCGAGCCATCAGCGCCACGGCCGAGCGTGAGCACCGCCGGGTGTTCGAGCAGCAACAACGTGTCGGTGACGGTGTCGGCGCGACGGGCCGCTTGAAACTGATTCTGCAGCTCGAGGCCGTCGGCGTACTCGACGCGACCGAGGCGGTGCCAGGTGACCGTGTGCATCACGGCGCCTTGTAGCGCCCGGCCGGAATTCTCGCGATCAACGCGGCGAGCTCACGGGCTCCGCGGCCCGACCGTTCCGCCAGCGTCACGATGGAGTCGAGCGCGTTCGCGGGCAGCTCGATCGATCTCGCGGCGAGCAGGCTCTGAGCAAGGTGCACGAGCGCTTCACGATCAGGCGTCGGCATCGGCAGCACCGTCTCGACGCGCGAGAGCAGCTTCGGAGACACGTGCGAGGCGACCGACCGATGCAATGACTCGGTGTCGTAGACCGGCTCGTCGCCGTGTTCGCCCTGAAGCACGAGCACCGGCGTCGGAGCATCTCCACGAGCAGCCAGCACCGCGCGCCGTTTCGGGTGCGCGACCAGCCACGCCTCCAGCGCGGCCTCTTCCTCTGCGCTCAGCGGCGACGACAGATCGACCAGCACGGTGTCGTCGTCAGAGCGCGCAAACGGACGTGCAGTTGGCCGCCCAAGGCTCTCGAGGAACGCCGTCTTGCCCGCGCCTTCAGGGCCAACGACGAGCGCGACCTTCGGCTGTCGTCTGTCCCATGTTGCGCGCGCCTTCGCCTGCGCCGGCAACTGAGCACCCGTGACGGGAGCAGCGCGAGGAGGCGGCGGAACGTGCTGCGCCGGCATCGCCAGCAGGTTCGCGCTCAACATCACGCAGCTTCCACAGATGTACGCCCCCGCGGGACCCGCCACGAGCGGCCCGACCTCGGTCTTCGGCTGACAACAGAACGAGCACCACGCCTCGATGGCGGGATCGGCCGGTTGCGGACCGCGATCGAAGAGCGCTTCTCGATCGGTCGGCTCCGGCTCGCGCACGGGTCGAGAGACCGGCGACTCCATCAACTCATCGCCGAACCCCAGCCCATCGTCCTTGAGCGGGAGCGGCTCTGCACCAAACGGCACATCATCGATGACGTGCGTGACGGCTTCGTCTTCTTCATCGAAGTGATCGAACCCCGAATCGTGAATGCCATCGAGCGGCACCGTGACGGGACGGCCTTCGAGACGATCGATGTGCCGTTCCATCTGGGCGGCGCGGCGCTCCATGCGGCGTGACCGATAGAACTGGGCGGCCCGCTGCAACCGGCTGACGGCGGCCGGCACGTCACCATGGGTCTCGGCCTCCTGCGCGGCGGCCAGCAGCGAGCGAATCTCGGAAGACATGACCCGGTAACTGTAACCACCTCGTCAGAGGGCTTGCACGCAGTGCGTCGAGAGCCGATGACCTCCGCCACCGTGACGACCCCCGGCGCGCTTCACCGGTTCACCGAGGGCCTGCCCCGGCCCTACTGGTTCCTGTGGGCGGGCCTGCTCATCAACCGCACCGGCAGCTTCATCGTGCCGCTCATGACGGTCTACCTCACCCGCGAGCGCGGCCTCTCGCTCATCGACG
>JBEOKA010000243.1:0-12639 GCA_040275325.1 Myxococcaceae bacterium
TCCTGCCAGGCGAGCGCGGCACGAAGGTTCCACCCATCGGACTCACGGGTCGCGCCCTCGAGCCGCGCCTCCAGCACGTCTTTCGCGCACGGCGGCATCACGGAGAAGCGACCGTTGCCTGGCCGCACCCACCGCAGCTGCCTCGCGCACGTCTCCTCGTCACCGGTCTCGGGCTCGTCCGCCCAGCGCGTCGTTCCCGAGACGAACGCCATCACCTCGACCCGTGCATCGGTCGCCTCGCGAAGCCGCTGCTGGCCTCTCGCTGCGTCGAGCCCCGCGAGCGTTCCCACGTACAGGTTGGCGCAACGCGCAGCCGCAGGGTGGTCGATGACGACACAGCGCAACGCGGCCTGGCGCGCAGCCGCGTACTGGCCCTCTCTGATCAGCCCTTCGATGGTCTCGATCGAACGCGCGACCCGCTGCCGGTTCAGCTCGGACAACGCACTGCGAGCGCTCGCCGCCACCTGCGGCTGCGGAGTCTGCTCGGTGCTGATGACCCACAGGTTTCGCGCGCCGAACACCAGCGACAGCGCACCGAAGAGCACGAGACCCACCAGCCACCGCTTGCCCGCACGAGGAGCGGGTCGCAGCAACGACACGTGCTCGGGGTCGAGCTCGAGGGCCCACGGGTAGCCCAGCGCCAACACCGCTTCGGTCAACTCACGCTGCTCCTGAACGTCACGCGTCGCGCGCAGTCGGGCCAACAACCGCTCCGGTGAGGCGCCATCCTCCCGCTCGGAGGCGCTCTGCGGCGACGGCGTTCTGGTGGATTCCGTCCGAGCGGACACGTTCGAATCCTCCCTGAAGTGCACCGCTTTTTCACTTCGACGGAGGAACCCTCGTCAACGCACCGTCCGAGAACGAGAACCGGCCCTGCGTGTACAGCAGGCACACCACGTCATCTGCAGTGGCGTCGAACTCGATGCGGGCCTTCCCTCCGTTCGAGCCCAGCAACCACGCGCGGCTGACCTCGACGACGACCTTGCCCGGCGCGGCGAGGAACGAGTGCATGCCCCACGGCCGCTGCTGCAGCTGCCCGTTGACGCTGATGCCAGCCTTCACGAAGGCCGACGGCGCCGGGCCCGAGAGCTCGACGCGAACGATGACGTTGCCTTCGGCGCCCATGATGAGGCCATTCATCTCTGCTCGCGTCGGGCACGCCACGGGAGCTCCAGTCGGTTCGACACCACACCCGAGGAGAAGCGAGAACACCACACTGAGACGAAGCACTCGACCTCCAGGGTCACTCGCGGTGGTACGGCTCGCCGCGCAGAATCGAGTACGCGCGGTACAGCTGCTCCATCAACACCAGCCGCGCCAGCCGGTGCGGCATCGTCATCGCCGACAACGACAACGTCAGCTGCGCGCGCGCCCGCACCGTCTCGTCGAGGCCCTCGTCTCCGCCGATGACACAGACGACGTGCCGGTTCTGCTCGTGCTGCGGCGAGAGCCACTTCGCGAACTGCACGCTCGACAACGACTTCCCACGCTCATCGAGCGCGACCAGCACGTCAGTGGGCTTGAGCTTGCCGAGCACGACCTCGGCTTCGTCGGTCTTCGCGGCGGGGCCGGAGCGCTTCGACTCCGGCAGCTCGACCAGCTCGACCTTCGCGACGTGCGAGAGGCGCTTCGTGTACTCGGCGACGCCCGGCGCGAACAGGCCCGAGCGGTCCTTCCCGAACGAGATGACGGTGAGCTTCACGCCAGGTCGAGCGGCACGCGCTCGGCGTCGCTCCAGAGGCCTTCGAGGTCGTACATCTGGCGCTTGTCGGGCGTGAAGAAGTGCACGACCACGTCATCGAGGTTGAGGCACACCCACTCGGGCGAGGGCTCGACCGACGACGGCTTGCGGTGGCGCGCGTCGAGCAGGTCTTCGACGCCGTTCTTGAGCGCGTCGAGCTGCACGTCGGAGTCACCCGTCGCGAGCACGAGGTAGTCGTAGCCGACCGCGCCGGCCTTGTGCGTGAGGTCGAGCAGCAGAATGTCGGAGGCCTTCTTGTCGTACGCCGCCGCGGCGATGGCCTTTGCGAGCTCGAGGCCCTCAGGGTTGGCGACGCTCTTGCGCGCGACGACGACCTTCTTCTTCGCGGCCGGGCGCTTCGCCGACGGGCGCTTCGCGGTGCGCGGCGCGACCTTGCGGCCAGCCGGCTTCTTCGCGCTCCGTGACGGAGCCGCCTTCTTCTTCGTGGCGACCGCGACCTTCTTCTTCGGCGCGGGCTTCTTCGCCGCCGGCTTCTTCTTCGCGGCGGGCTTCTTCTTCGGTTCGGGACGGTTGCGGGTCGTCTTCTTCTTCGCTGCCATGGAGTGCGCCTTACACCCTGCCCCCGCCGCTGTTGAGCAACATTCGCGCTGATCAGCGGATCTGCCCGTCTCCTTCGACGACGAACTTCTGGGCGGTCAGCTCGCGCAGGCCCATCGGCCCGAAGGCGTTCAGCCGTGAGGTGCTGATGCCGACCTCGGCGCCGAGGCCGAGCTCTCCGCCGTCGTTGAAGCGCGTCGAGGCGTTCACGATGACGCCCGAGGCCGTCACTTCACGGGTGAAGCGGCGCGCGGCGTCTCGTGAGGTGGTGACGATGGCCTCGGTGTGCTCGCTGCCGTAGCGCGCGATGTGCTCGAGCGCGCCATCGAGCCCGTTCACGACCTTCACCGCGCAGATGAGGTCGAGGAACTCCTTGCCGAAGTCCGACTCCGACGCCCGCCCGACGGTGGGCACCAGCGCCACCGTCTTCTCACAGCCACGCAGCTCGACGTTCTTGTCCATCAGCGCGCGCGCGAGCCTGGGAAGCGCCGTGGCGGCGACGGCTTCGTCGACGAGCAGACACTCCATCGCGTTGCAGACGCCCGGGCGTGAGGCCTTCGCGTTCACGACGATGCGCTCGGCCATCGCGAGGTCGGCGTCGTGGTGCACGTAGACGTGGCAGACGCCCTGGTAGTGCTTCACCACTGGTATGCGCGCGTTCTCGGCGACGAAGCGAATCAGGCCTTCGCCACCGCGGGGAATGCAGAGGTCGATGAGGCCGTCGAGCGTGAGCAGCGCGAGCATCGACTCCCGGCTCGTGTCGGGCACCAGCATCGCCGCGTCAGGCGGAAGTCCCGCGCTCGACAACGCGGCCTTGAGCGCACTGGCGATGGCCTGGTTCGACCGAAACGACTCCGAACCGCCACGCAACAGCGCCACGTTTCCACTCTTGAGACACAGCGCCGCCGCGTCGCTCGTCACGTTCGGGCGCGACTCGTAGATCATCAGCACCACGCCGAGCGGCAGCCGCACCTTGCGCACCTCGAGGCCGTTCGGCCGGCGCCAGCTCTCGGTCACCTCGCCAATCGGGTCCTCGAGCGTGACGATGAACTCGACGGCCTTCGCCATCGCCTCGATGCGCGCGGGGTCGAGCAGCAGCCGGTCGAGGAACGCCGCGTTCTTCCCTGCAGCCTTCGCGTCGGCGAGGTCGAGCGCGTTGGCCTGAACGATGGGCTCCGTGCTCACGCGGAGCGTTTTCGCGAGCGCGGTGAGCGCGGCGTTCTTCTGCGCCGTCGTTGCGTTGGCCATCACACGCGAGGCCGCCTTCGCTCGCTGCGCGAAGTCCCGCATGGCGTCGAGGGTCGTCACTTCACGACCTCCCAGCCCGCGGCGGAGCGACGAATACCCGACGGCGCAGCCGACGCCTCGTAGACCTTCTCGAGCGTGATGGGAGCGACCGCTTTCCCCGCCATCGCTCTCGCACCGCCGCAGCAGCTCGCGACGAACTCGAACGACTCAGGGCCGGTCCATCGCCACTGGCCGTGCACCGAGGCGGTGCTGCCTTCGACGATGACGGGCAGCGCGTTCGCGAAGGTGGCGAGGTCTCTCGTCGCGATGATGGTGAATGGCCCGAAGCGGTCTTGCAGCAGCGAGACGCGGGAGCAGTCGGGCGAGAAGATGTCGAAGCTCCAGTCATCGAAGTTGAGGGTGCCGCTGGGCGTGAAGGCGTGCTCCTTGCCGTCGGCGAAGCGGAAGGCGAGGCCGGTGACGCCGTACGTCTTCGGCGCCGGCCTGCCGTCGATGGCGAGGTCCTTCAGCTCGTCGGCGTTGCCGCTCCAGACCGCCGTGACGTCGCCGCACTTCACCGCGTGGTACGCGCCAGCGAGCGTGACCTCGGTCGGCGTCGCTCCCACCGGCTTCACCAGCGTCGGCTTCGCCTCGACGGGGCTCTCGGACTTCTTGCAGCCAACGACACACAGCAACCCGACGACCAACACGCTCGCTTTCACGTGCTGGTGGATAGCGCGAAATCGCGAGGGCTACGCTGGCTTGATCATTGTCTGCCCGGGCCGCCGACGTGCCGTCGCTCAAGGCGTTGATTCGAGTGGAGCGGCGACGTTTCAAGGTGAAGCGCGGTTCACTCAGAAACAGCCGAAGATTCAGACCGAAACAGAGCAGATTCACTTCTTCGCAAACATCATCGAATTGTCAGAACTTATTCATGGCGCGCGTCTTGCCTCACTGATCGCCATGCGACTCCATCACCTGGTTGCCGTGACGACGTTGGCAGTGCTCCTCGGCTGTGCCGGGCCTGAAGGACCAGCAGGGCAGCCTGGCGCGACCGGACCCGCTGGACCAGCAGGCGCAAAGGGTGACCCTGGCTCGACCGGAGCGACTGGAGCGACGGGCGCGACTGGAGCAACCGGCGCTACGGGCGCAACTGGAGCGACTGGAGCCACAGGAGCTCCCGGCGACGCAGGCGCGCAGGGCCCAGCCGGCGTCAACACGGGCACCTTGAGCGGCGTGGTGCGCTTCCAGAGCACGAAGGCCGTCGCGCCGATGGTCACCATCGCGCTGGCGCCCAACCCGCAGCTGCCACAGACCTCGAGCGCGACGGGCACCTGGTCGTTCGCCGCCCTGCCCTCGGGTGTCTACGAGGTGACCTTCACCCACGCGCGCGCGACGCCGCTGAAGAAGTCCGTCTCCATTCTCTCGGGGCAGACGGCGACGCTCGACGTCGAGCTGCACGACTACCTCGCCGCGAGCGACACCTGCATCGCCTGCCACGCGATGTCGAACCCGCAGCTCATCGCCGACTACAAGGCGAGCTCGATGGCGCCGTACGTCTCGTGCGCCGACTGCCACGCCGACAACCCGGCCATCGCGAACGACTTCGGCGACAACCACCGCCTGCGCCCCGCACCCGAGCAGTGCGCCACCTGCCACCAGGAGCAGTACCGCGGGCACCAGGCCAATCGACACTCCATCGGCATGCAGCGTGTGTACGAATCAGGCCGCTATGACGACCTGCCGCCGTGCACGACAGGCCAGAACGCGCTCGGCTCGGGCGGCGTCGCCACCTGCACGCAATGCCACAACATCGAGCAGACCTGCGACTCGTGCCACAGCCGGCACCTCTTCGACGCCAAACAGGCGCGAGCTCCGGTCTCGTGCGCGACGTGCCACATGGGCCCCGACCACGCGCAGTGGGAGATGTACTCGACCTCGAAGCACGGCGTGCTGAACGCGACGCGCGGCGAGACGGTCGGTCCCTCGTGCGCCGGCTGCCACATGCCGAACAAGGGCACCAGGCCCGACGGCGGCGTCTACACCGACCACGACCTGTCCTTCGGTCTCGCCTGGGGTCCGGTCGGCGGCGCTGCCTCTCACGTCAGCATTCGTCGCGGAGGCCAACTGCCCTACGTGCTGAGCGGAACGACGCTCTCGGCCAACCCGGCCTTCGACCCGTATGCGCCGTACGACATGACGCTGCCGGCCGACGCGGGCGCCGACCCGGGCTCGCTGTACTACCCGCTCGACAAGCCCGGCCGCATCGTTCAGGTCACCGACCCCGCCAACGTGCTCAACGCGCGCCGCGCGCAGATGGTTCAAGTCTGTACACGCTGCCACGCGCAATCGTTCGCAACCGAGCGGCTCGACATCGCCGACGGCCTGCACCGCAACGTGACCTCGGTGTTGAACGAAGCGAAAGACATCATCTACGCGCTCAACTACGACCGCCTGCTCGAGCCTGCGGCGAGCGGCTGGGTGCGACCAGGCAACCCCGACACCGCGGCTGAGATCGTTCTCGCTGGCACGCAGCTGTACAGGAATCTCTCCTCGATCGAGCGCACGTTCTTCAAGATGTACAAATATGACAACGTGAAGGCGTGGCAGGGCGCGTATCACTTCAACCCCGACTACGCGCACTGGTACGGCTGGGCCGAGCTGAACATGGACCTGACCGACATCGCGAGCGAGGCGGGCCAGCTGCGTCGCGACTACGCGCTCATCTGGGCCGTCGAGAACAACGCCAGCACCGTCTGGCAGGTGCCGTACCAGGGCGTGGTGTACGCGACAGGCTCGATGACCAAGCTGTACGACCTGTACGCGCCAGACGCCGGCAGCCAGGTGATTCAGCCATACGGCCCGAACGGACCGAGCGTGAACTACGACGGCGGCACGCTCTTCGTCTTCCACTGACGCGCTGACCTCGACCGCTCACCAGACCTCCCTCGGGCTGGTGAGCGGTTCTTCTCTTCACAGCCGAACTCGAGAACCCCGGCGCGCGCCGCCGAGCTCGTACTGAACCCGCAGCGTCGTCCTCGGCGTGATGCGGAGCGTGCGGTCACTGGCATCGACCGTCATCGAAAACGGCGCAGGGTCGAAGGTGGCGTTCGCCGGCCACGGGCGCGAAGCGCTCGCTGATGTCATGACCTGCTTGTCAGCGACCGAGGCGCTGCACCCAGCCCTGCGCGGCGGGGAACGCGAGCACCTCGTCGGGAATCGGCTCGGCGTCGTTGGGCTGCGACCAGACCGTCACGTGCACGGGAACCCCGTCGGCCATCGTCTGGTGCTCTTCGTCTTCGGGCGGCGCAGGCTCCTTCGTCGTGGGCTCGATGAACAGCACCAGCCAGCGCAGCGCCGTCGAGCCGCTCGCGGGAGCGCCGACGTAGCTCGCGTAGATGCCATGCCGACGGAGCACCCACGTGCGTGGCACCGCGCGCTCGTCTTCACGAAACGGCTCGATGTCCTCCGCTCGAAGCTGTGCCGGCTCAGGCCACGCGCCGGTCTCGACGCGCAGCCGCTCGACCTCGGGCAACGCCTCACGCAGGTGACGGAAGGTGCGTTGCTCAGCGTCGGCGACGTCTCGAAACGACGCCTGCCAGGCGGGGAGCTCGACCACCGCCTGCTGCGGACGAGCCCGTTGAAGCCCGAGGCCCACGCCCCACACGAGCAGCGAGAACGCGAACCACGGAGCAGCCTCTCGCCACGGCCTCGCGCGAGTCGTCGACACGGTCAGCTCAGCGAGAGCAGGTGCTGCATCGACGAGACGCCCCACCACAGGCCCACGCCGACCGAGAGCAGCCCCGCGACGGCGAGCAGCCCCGCCGCCACCTTCGGCGCGCGCGCGAGCCGCATCAACGGCACTCCAGCGAGCCCCGTCAGCAACGCCATGCCCACCACCGAGCCCGCACCGAACAACGCGATGTAGCCGAGGCGTTCACCCACCGTCGGCAGCTCGGCCACCACCAGCGCCGTGAGCGCTCCACTGCCAGCGAGGCCATGCAGCACGCCGACCAGCAAGGGGCGGGTCGCGAACGTCCACGAGCGAACGTGCACGTGCTCGACTGGCGCTTCGTGCGTGTGCTCGAGCCCGCCGTGCGAGTGCGTCGAAGGAACCCCGACGCGGCCCTCGAGGTACGAGCGACGCAACGCGCGCAGCCCCAGGCCGACGATCATCACCGCAACCAGAAGCTCGAAGCCCGCGGCGACCCGTTCGGGCATCTGCTCTCCGACGAGCGCGAGCGTTCCACCCACGAGCAGCAACGACAGCGAGTGCCCGATGCCCCAGAGCGCGCCGACCCACAGGCCAGCGCGGGCGTTCTTCTGCTCCGTGGCCAGCGTCGACACCGCGGCGAGATGATCAGGCTCGACGGCGTGGCGCATGCCGAACGCGATGCCCAACAAGCCGGTGACGAGCGAAGACGACACGAGGAAGGGATAGCACGCAGCCGGAAAATGCACGCAGGGAGTCGGCTGATTCGAATCAACCGGCGCGGCGCGCGCGCACGGATTGCACGGTGGCGCGAATGACAGCGATGAGGTTCGTCGACACCAGCATCAAGCCCGTGCCCACGAAGACGTACTCGCTCACGCCCGTCTCCGGGTTCGAGAACAGGTGCTTCAAGCTGACGATGACGAGCACCCAGAGAAACAGGAGCGCCTGACCGACGCCGCTGACGAGGCCCGAGACGATGGCGCGCCAGCCCGTGCGACTGAGCGAGAACAGCGCGACCCCGAGCGCCGCGATGATGGCCGCGATGATCAACGCGACCTCGAAGCCCTCGAAGTGGTCGATGCCCACGCACGTCTTCGGCACCTTCACGGCCGTCGAGCGCTGACAGTCAGGCGCGAGACACGAGCCCCAGTCGACCTCTTGAACGACGTGCCAGGGCACGAACAGCACGACCACGCCGACGACACACCCCAGCACCTGCAGCGCGCGAAGCGTTCTGACGAACATTCAGAGGATCTTTCTCGGAGGCACCACGACGTTCGCGACGAGCAGCCCCATCACCAGCGCACCCGCGAGCGTGAACATATCGACGGCCTGGCTGGCGCCCTGCGTGTAGTCGCCACGCAGCAGCGCATCGAAGCTGCGAAACCCGAACGAGCCCGGCACGAGCAGCAGCAACCCCGGCAAGAGGAACAACTGCGCCGGCCGCCTCGTCGTGCGCGCGTAGGCGTTGGCCGTGGCCGCGAGCACGAGCGCCGAGAGAAAGGCCGATGACGACGCCGGCCACGTGCGCAACGCCAGCTGCGAGCTCCACACCACCGCGCCCGACGCGAGCGCGATGCGCAGCTTCTCCTTCGGCAGGCCCAGCGAGACGCCGAACGACGCCGACGCGACGACGATGGCGATGACCTGCCACCACCACGAGGCCTGCTCGGGCACTCCCGAGGGCTCGGGGCGAACGCCTGTCCACCGCTCGAAGCTGAGCGCCAGCGCAATGCCGAAGACCAACGACAACAACGTCACCGCCGCGTCGACGAGCCGCGCCGTGCCCGAGACCAGGTTCTTGAAGGTGATTTCAGCGAGGCCCGTGGTGAGCACCATGCCGGGCAAAAGCGGAATCACCACCGCCAGCACGAGCACGTCGCGCGAGTGGCCCGGCCAGACCAACGTCGCGAACCAGGCGGTGACGGCGGCGATGGCGCCCCCGAGGAAGTTCTCGAGGAAGCGCAGGCCCGGCTCCTGCTGCGTTCGCAACAAGACCGCGCGGAGCAACAGCCCCCCGACGCCCGCGATGAAGAAGTCGCTGACGCCGCCACCGAAGCTGACGGCCGCGCCTGCGCTCGAGCCTGCGCCCGCGAGCAACTGCACCGCGACCGGCCATCGTGGAGCGCTCGTCAACCGACGCAACTCCACGCGCGCGTCGTTCACCGAGAGCGTGCGGTCGACGACGCGGTTGAGCAACTCATCGAGCTTCGCGAGCCGCTCGAGGTCGATTCGCCACTCCTTCACGCGCACCATCGACACCGCCGGCGCCGTTCCCGTCGGCGTGCGCAGGCCCACGAAGAGCCCGGTCGGCACCGCGAAGACGTCGGCCTCGTGGCCCTCGAGGCGCGCGACGACGGTGAGCAGCTCTTCGAGGCGGTAGCTCGGGCAGCCGGCCGACAACAGCTCGCTGCCGAGCTCGACCAGGTAGTCGAGCAGCAGGTGCGTCGGGAGCGGTTCGCGGGCGTCAGTCACGGCACCGGGAGGCATAGCGTTGTAGCCTTCGAGCGTGCGACTCCTTCTCGGCCTCCCCCTCCTCTCCTCCATCGCCATCGCCGACATCGCCCCGCCCAAGCCCATGCGCAAACCAAACCCAGCTCCTGGCCCGATGACGCCCGAGCCCGAGCGCACCTTCGCCGATGGGCCTGCGCTCGAGCCGGCCGAGGCGCTGCGCACCTGGCTCGAGGCACAGAAGGACGCGATGGGCCGGCCGAAGCGCGTGCGCCTGCCCGTGGTGGTGACGATGAAGTCGCCGCTGGGCATCGACAGAACCGGTCACGTCGGCACCGAGAAGGGCCTCGCGCTCGAGCTCGATGACACGTCGATGGGCGTTCCCCTCTCTGACCACGTGCGCCGCTCGGCGAAGGGCGCGACGTCGACGGTGCTGCTGCTCGACGGCCTGCTCGTCGAAGGCAAGACGTTTCGGGTGCTCTGGGTTCAGCCGCTGAAGGGCGCGGCGCCGACGGTGGCGCAGGTCGAAGTCACGAAGTGAAGAAGGCGCGAATCTCGTCACGCTTCGCGAGCGCGTCGTTGCGGCCGAGGTCGATGAGCGTCTCGGCCCAGCCACCATCGAAGAGCAGGTACGAGGCGAGGTCGGCCTCCCACGTCGACTTCGCGTCGGCGGCGCGCGCGAGCAGCCACTCGTAGAAGCGCCCCAGGTTCCACGAGCCCGCGTGGTGCCGCAGGTGCTCGCCCGCCATCACGCCGATGTTCTTCGACGGCTCAAAAATGAGCGTGGGAATCGTGCGGTACGCCATGCCGCGCTCCTGCTCGAGCACCGCGTCGACGCGCGCACGTTCGTCGGAAGACAACGCGCCGTCGACGACCTCCATCATGCGGTTGAAGCGCTGCAGCACCTGCAGGTCGTAGGTGACGGGGTCGAGCAACAGGGCGTTGAAGATCTTCCCGATGAGGAAGACGAGGCTCGGGTACTCGTCGGCCGAGGCTCCGGGCGCGTCGATGTCGGGCGCCTGCACCGGGTCGTGGCGCAGCGTGATGACGACCAGCTTCTCGGCGCCCGCACGAATCGCCGGAGCGATGGGCGTGTTGAAGCGCAGGCCACCGTCGGCGAAGTACGAGCGGCCGATGCGGCGCGCGGGGAAGAGCGCTGGAATCGCGGCCGAGGCGAGCACGTGCTCGGCGTCGATGCGCGTCTTGCGAAGCACCCGCCGCGGGTGACGCATGGGCTTGAACTCGGCGCCCGGCGCGAGCTCGGCGAACATCGTCGTCGCTCCCGTGCCGATGTGCAGCGCGGCCACCACGAACGCGCGCAGTCGGCCTTCGTTCACGTTGTCGTGCAGCTGCGCCCAGTCGACCGCGGCGGCGACGATGTCTTCGAGCGCGCGCGGGTTGAGCACCGAGCGGCCAAAGCGGTCGGCGGGCCCGTCTTCGTCGCGCGTCTTCGGCGGCTTGCGCAGGAAGCGGAGCGGACTCGTCCACCCCACGAGGCCGAGCAGGTCGACGCGAAGGTGGTGCTGCAGCTTCAGCGAGCTCCACAACGTGAGCAGCGCGTCGACGCGGTGGTCGTGCATGTGGGCGTTGGCCGCCATCCACGCGCCGTTGATGGCACCGACCGACGTGCCGGCGATGACCTGGTACAGCCCGCGCGAGTCACCCGAGCGCCCGAGCGCTTCGCACACGCCCTTGAGCACGCCGGCTTCATAGGCTCCACGCGCGCCGCCGCCCGACAACACCAGCCCGACGTTCTTCATGCGTCGAGTGTGGTGGCGTTGCCAGCTCGTCGCCAGAAAGAGGCGAGCGGCCCGATGAGCACGTGCTGGGCGACGACCGCGAGTTTCTGGCTCCGTGTGAAGGCGAGTTGCTTTGAGCTCGAGCTGCAGGCCGAAGACCGTCGTGGGCCGCCACTCCGCGCCTCCGAGGAGCGTGGGAAGCACGATGCGCTTCTGGACGGTGCTCTGCAGCCGTTGGCAGAGGCGCGGGGCGAGCGTGTACATGCCGTCGTTTGAGCGCGCCTGCCCCGTCAGCCCCCGAGCCCGATGCAGGAGACCAAGTTGGCACGAAGCGTCGGGGTCGCGCGCACGACCGCGCAACCATTGAGCAGCGGCGCCGGAATCGGAGCGCGCGTGGTCGAACACGCGGGCAAGCGACGACGATGAAGGGAACTCGCACCACGGGCGACTGAGCGAGGCCGACGGGTCGATGACCAGTGGCGAGTCGCTCGTGGCGTAACGGACTCACCGTCAGTCTGGCTGGTTCGCTTCCGTCTCGCGGCCATGCTGCGCCCCCTTCGCCGAGAGCTGCTGGACCGCGCGTACGACGTGTTCGCGCGCTATCGCTCGCACCGCATCACGGGTTGCGAGTGCTGCGCGTCGCCCGAGTTCCTTGCCGAGCTCAACGGTCAGCCTCGCGCGCTCTCGCCCGACTCGGCCTCTGGCTTCGGCATCTCGGTGATGTCGACCATCGGCAACGAGACCTCGTTCAAGCGGCTGCTCCCGCGGCTGCTCGAGCTCGACGCCGAAGCGCCGCCCTTCGGGTGGACGGGACGGCTCGACGAGCAGCTGTTGCGCGCGCGCTTCAAGCGGTGGCCGACGGACGAGTACGAGGTGGTCGCGGCGTGTCTCGAAGAAGCGGCCTTCGACGACGTGCTGAACGCCGAGCGCTTCGATGACCAGCTCTTCGACCGGCTCACCCCAGCACTGCTCAAGCGCTTCGCCGTCGTGCTGGACGGCGCTGCCGTGGCTCCGCGCTGGTACGCACTGCTCATCTGCGAGCTGGGCACGAAGCTCGAGTCACGCGAGCCGTTCGTCTCGGTCGCCGTCGACTGGGTGCTCGCGCGGGCCGACGCCGACCAACTCGAGCGCGCCTTCTTCGAGTCGAAGTCCGAGTGGGACCAGCAGGTCTTCTCGTCTGCGCTTCAAGTGCTCGAGTGGTTCACCTG
>JBEOKA010000244.1:0-15595 GCA_040275325.1 Myxococcaceae bacterium
TGGGAATGATGGGGCCGAACTGCTCTTCGTGGAGCAACCGCATGCCGGGCTTCACGTCGGCGACGACCGCCGGGCGCATGATGGAGAACGCGCCGCGGCCACCGTTCGCATTCGCCACCTTTGCGCCCTTCGAGACCGCGTCGTCGATGAGGCCGCGCATGGTCTCGAGCTTCGTGTCTTCGGGCAGTGGTGTGATGCCCACGCCTTCGTCCCAGGGCATGCCGGCCTTCAGCGCATCGACGCGCGCCACCACCTTCGCGGTGAACGCCTCGGCGACCGAGCGATGCACGAAGACGATCTTCTCTGCCGTGCAGCGCTGGCCGTTGAAGCCGAGCCCGCCCTTCACGATGGCAGCAGCCGCGGCGTCGAGGTCGGCATCGGGCAGCACCACGGCGGGGTTCTTCGCGCCGAGCCCGAGAATCTTGTGCAGGGTGATGGGCGTCGGGTGCGCGCGCATGATGGCGTTCGCTGCGCCTTCGCTGCCGATGAAGGCCAGCACGTGCACGACGCCGGTCGGGTTGCCCGCCACGTCCTGCTCGGTCGACGACATCACCGCGGGAATCACCACGCGGCCGTCTCCGGGCAGCAGGCTCACCACGCCTCTTGGAAAACAGTCGCGAAACGCCTCGAGCAGCACGAGGTTGGCCAGCACGCCGAAGCGCGGCGTCTTCGCGATGACGACGTTGCCCATCAGCAGCGCGGGGATGACGGTCGTGAGGAACTCGTTCACCGGGTAGTTGAAGGGCGCAACGCAGAGCACCACGCCGAGCGCGCGACGGTGGGTGCGGGCGAAGTGCTTCTTGCCGCCCGCCGTACCGAGCTGCACCGAGAGGTCGCTCTGTCGCAGGCGCTGCAGCTCGATGATGGTGTTCCGAATGTAGTCGACGCTGCGGGTGACCTCGTCGCGCGCCGAGGTCCACGGCTTGCCGATCTCCCACATGAGCAGCGTGGCGATCTCATCGGTCTTCGCTTCGACGGCAGCAGCAAAGCGCTCCACTGCGGCGATGCGCGCCTCGACGTGCGCCGACGGCCACTCGCCTTCACCGTTGTTCCACGCACGCTGCGCCGCGGCCACGGCCTGCTTCGCGTCGTCGGCGGTGAGCTGCGCCTCGTGGCCGAGCAGCGTGGTGGCCAGGGTGGAGCCCGTTCGGGTGGCGACGCGTGAGCGCACCTCGCGTGCGGGGCCGGTGAAGGGCTTGAGCGCTCCGTCGACGAGCCAACGCGGCGAGTGTTGCGCCGGGTCGATGCGCACCTTCGACGGCGGTGCCTCGGGAAACAGCGAGATGAAGGAGTCGTCGTTCCACGTGCTCATGCGCGCGACTGTGCCACCAAGGCAGGGAGGGGTCGTCACGATTCAGCGACGAGCGCGGGACTCGACGCCGTCGAAGATGAGCTCGAGCTCAGTGCGCAACCCATCGGTGCCGGCGCCGGGTGCGAGCGCGTAGCCGTGGAGGAAGTCGGCGAGCACCTCGCTCAGCAGGCGAACATTCGAAGGCGAGAGAGAGCGCGGCTCGACGGCTGCACGCACGAGGCGCTCGAAGCCGGCGCGGGTCTCTTCTGCTGCATCGGACGAGGCGATGAGCGCGTGCACCAACTCCGGCGCGGCCTCGCAGACCGACAGGTAGCGGGCGCAGACCTCGAAGAGCCGATCGCGCCATGAGCCACGCACGACGGGGAGCGCCTCGAGCCCGGCGAACCGCCGACGCGCGATGGCCCGGAGCAGCGCCTCCCTCGACTCGACGTGCCGGTAGAGCGCCATCGGGTCGACCCGGAGCCGCCTGGCCACGGCGCGCATCGAGAGGGCCTCACGACGCAGCACCGCCTCGGCCGCGTCGACGATGCGCGCCTGCGTCAGCTGTCGTGCTCCCGCGGGAGGCCGCCCGAGCCGTCTGGACACGCGCCGACATTGCCGGGACCGTCGCCAGAAGTCTACGGTGTAGACATATGAACCGCCCACGAGTGTTCATCTATCTCGGCATGAGCGTCGACCAGCAGATCGCCAGGCCCGACGGCAGCCTCGACTGGCTCGAGCGCTTCAACGAACCCTCGGCCGGCGACTACGGCTACTCGAAGTTCTTCGCGACCATCGACACCGTCGTGCTCGGGCGGTCGACGTTCGACACGGTGCTCGGCTTCGACCAGTGGCCGTACGAGGGCAAACGGGTCGTCGTGTTCTCGCACCGAGAAGTGAAGGACACGCGGGTCGAGATGGCGACGGGCGAGCTCGCGCCAGTGCTGCGTTCACTCGCCGAGCGCGGCGCCGAGCACGTCTACCTCGACGGCGGCCAGCTCGTTCGGCAGGCCTTGAAAGAGAACGTGGTCGATCTGCTGACGCTCTCGATGGTGCCGCACCTGCTCGGCAGCGGAAGGCCGCTCTTCACGCAGGGCCTGCCCGAGCTTCGCCTCACGCTGCTTGGCATTCAGGCGTACCCCAACGGCATGGTGCAGCTGCGCTATCAGCGCGCCGACTCCGCCCCTGGAGGCAGGGGTGAGACCGGCCGCTGACGGGTAAACGCCCACCAGAGGAGTGGCGCCATCGCCAGCACGACCTGGGGCCCGAGCGTGATGGCGTCGGGGTAGATGCCGAGCGCATCGACGGTGAAGAAGCGCAGCGGCGACAACGGCAACACGCCGAGTTCCTGCAGCCCGTGCAGCCCCTTGCCGAGCAGCATCACCGCCGTCACCACCAGCAACACGGTCGACGCGCTGAAGAGGGTCTTCATCGGCAGCTTGAAGCCGACGGTGCGAACGAAGAGCACGAGCACCACCAACCCGACACCACCTGCCAGCGAGCCCCACCAGACGCCTTCGCGCGAGTCGCCGGCGAGGCCCTGGAGAAAGAGCGCGGTCTCGACCGTCTCACGACCGACCGAGGTGAACGAGATGGTGAAGAGCCCGACCGCGCTGCCGCTGCCGAGCGCGTCTTTCATCTTGCCGCGCAGCTCACCCATGAAGGCGCTGAGGTTGGCGCGCGCGTTGAGCCAGAGCGCTGCGTAGAGCAGCAGACCGACCGCGAAGAGCGCGACCACCGTCTCGAGCCACTCCCGGTTCGCGCCGGCCAACAGTGACTGCCCGAAGACGAACGCGACGACACCGAACACGAGCGCCGAGACCCAGCCCGCGTGAACGACGCGCACCTGCGCCGTCGCGCCCATCTTCTTCATCACCGCGAGCAGCGCACCGACGACGATGGTCGCCTCGAAGCCCTCGCGCAGCAGAATGACCAGCGACGCGAAGAAGACGGACCAGAAGTCACCCTTCGCCGGCGCGTTCTGTTCGGACAGCTGCGCGAGCAACGCGTCGACCTGAGCATCGAAGCCGTCGTGGTTCTGCGCGGCGAGACGCGTTCTGGTGAAGCCCTGCTCGAGCGCGTCGACCAGCTTCGGGTCGCGAGCGCGAAGGGTCGGCTCGATGGGCTCGAGGCCGAGCAGGTACGCATCGACGACGGCTTTGCGCGCCTCATCCCACTGGCCGGCCTTCGCGAACGAACGCGCACGCTCCAACCCCGCGCGGGCTACCGCCATCGACGACGATTCATCGGCCGTGGGAAGGACCCGTCGCGCACAGGCGAGCCCATCGGCGCCGAGCTGCGCGCCCAGCAACTCGTCCGTCGAGGTCGCCAGCACATCGAGCAGAGGCCGGGGTTCCGTCGGGGAAACACAGCTCGGTTGGCGCAGCGTGAAGACGAAGAAGGCGACGTTCCAGCGGTCGGCGTCGCTCAGTGACGGGAAGCCCGGCATCGGCGTGCCCTTGATGCCGAACGTCGTGGTGTTGAACACCTTGTAGGGCGTGAGCGTCTGCATGCGCGCCGAGTCGTGGAAGTTGGCCGGCGCCGGCGTGAGCCCCTTCGCAGCAGGTCCATCGGCCCTGCCCTCGGGGCCGTGACACGACGCACACTGCGCCTCGAACAGCGCCTTGCCCGCCACGAGGTCTGGCGTCGCTCGCGGCGCACGCGACAGGCCCTGCGAGGTGACGATGTCGTGAACGAGCGCGCGACACCCGACGATTACGCCCTCCGCCGGGCGCGTCGCAGCGATGTCTGCCTGCACCTGCTTCGCGCGCGCGAGAAACGGCGCTCCCGCAGGCCCCAGCTCGGTCAGCGCTGCGACCACCTCGTCAGCCAGCCCCTGCTGCTCGGCCAGCTCGTCGGCGTTCTGCTCGAGCACGGCGGCGGCGTAGTCACCTTCGAGGTACTGCAGCAGCGCCACGACTCGATGCCACTGGTCGCTCTCGGCGAAGGCCGACACCGCCAACAACGTCATCAGCATCACTCGTTTCATGGTCGCTCCGTTTCATCACGAAGCCTCGGCCATTTTGCGAGTGAATGTCAAAATCAACAAAGAAGCCCACCTGATTGAAGGCTCACTCCGTGGGAATCGGTCGCGGACGACGGCTGTCATCGATGGCGACGAAGGTGAACGAGCCCGAGGTGACCAACTCCGTGTGCTCCTCCGAGCGGCTGCGTCGCCACGCCTCGACCTTGATGCGCATCGACGTTCGGCCGACGCGCTCGAGCGTCGCGTACAGGCTCACCTCGTCGCCGACGAAGACCGGCTTCAAGAACTCCATGGCGTCGATGGCGATGGTGACGCAGCGGCCTCTCGCCCTTCTCGTCGCCGCGCTGCCGGCCGCGAGGTCCATCTGAGAGAGGAGCCAGCCACCAAAGATGTCTCCCGCGGGGTTCGTATCGGCGGGCATGGCGACGGTGCGAATGACGGGAGCGATGGTCGGCGGCGCGGTCATGTGGGCAGGGTGTAGCGCGTCTCTGTCAGCCACCGCTCGACTAGTGTCTCGACCCGCTCATGGCCTCCACCCTTCCTGAAGCCTCCCTCGCCGTTCGTGACGCGCTCACGCTCGCCGGCAGTGGACTCGTCGACCGCGAACAACTCGTCGACCTCATCGCGCTCACGGCCATCGCGGGAGAGCACTTGCTCGTCATCGGCCCGCCTGGCACCGCGAAGAGTGAAGCCGTGCGCCGCGTCGCGAAGACGCTGGGCGGCCGCTACTTCGAGTACCTGCTCGGTCGCTTCACCGAGCCCTCCGAGGTGTTCGGGCCCATCGACCTGCGCAAGCTGAAGGAGGGTGTGGTCGAGACCCAGACGGCCGGAATGCTGCCCGAGGCCGACATCGCGTTCCTCGACGAGGTATTCCTCGGCTCGACGGCGATTCTCAACACCCTGCTGGGCCTGCTGAACGAGCGCGTCTTCCGTCGCGGTCACACGCTGGTGAAGTGCCCGCTGCGCGTGTGCATCGGCGCGTCGAACGCGATTCCAGAAGAGCCGTCGCTCGCGGCCTTCGCAGACCGCTTCCTGGTGCGCGTGTTCGTCGAGCCGATCGCCGACGCGAAGCTCGAGGCGCTGCTCGACGGTGGCGCCGCGCTCGCGCGCAGCACGCTGGAGCAGAAGGCCTCGCTCGAGCACGTCGACGTGTTGTCCAACGCCGCGCGCAACGCGAACACCGCTCGGCTGAGAGACCCGCTCGCGCACGCGGTTCGGCTGCTGCGCAAGGCGGGTGTCGAACTGTCTGACCGCCGCGTCGTGAAGGTGCAGCGCCTGGCGTGCGCCGCCGCCGTGCTCGCGGGAAGAACCGAGCCGACCGACGCCGACCTCTGGCCGATTCTCTATGCGGTGCCCACGCTCGATGGGCAGCGGCTCGCGCAGGACGTGTTGCGAGACGTGCTCAAGCACTCGCAGAGCTCCACGCTCGTGGCCGCAGCCGAAGCCGCCTCGAACGCGCCGGGCGTTCGTGCCGCGCGCATCGTCGAGACGGCGAGCGGGCTCTTCGAACAGCCACCCGCGCAGGACGACGCCAATGCCGTCGAGCGGTGGAGGCTGAAGCTCGAAGGCGTCGCGAGGGAGATTGATGCGTCGTTCGACACGAACGCCCTGCCCGAGCTGCTCGCGCCCGTTCGACAGCGCATCACCGAGCTGCTCTCGCCCCGATGACTCCTTTGCTGCGAGCGCGCGCGGAGCCACTCCCGGCCCGCGCCGTCGTCGCCGAACACGACGTCGCCCGGCGGCTGGCGACCCGTCTGCTCGCGCTCGACGAAGCGACGCGACGGCAGCTCCGTCTCGTTGTGACGAACGAGGTGGTCGTCGCGCTCGGGCCTGCTGAAGCGCTCCCGTGGGTCGATGGCGTGCGGTACTTCGGCGCCGAGCCCGAGTCGCTCGCGATGCTGGTGCCGACGACGCGTGAGACGACGCCGTCGAGCGTGCTGGTCGAGCGTGCGTTGAGGCGAGCGCATCAGCTCCCCGCAGGGCCGTTCGCGTTGCTGTCTCTCGAGCGAATCCTTCCGCTCGGGCGATCGACTCCGGTGAGCGCGCATGCCCTGGCTGCGTTGCTGGAGCCTGCTCCGTGAGCGCGAAACCGCGGAAAGACGCCGTCACTTCACCTGACTGCGCTTCAGCATCAGGCCGAGTCTCGCAAGAAGTCGTCGTTCGCCTCGAACGAGTGGGGACTCGCTACGGCCGAGCATCGAGAGCTGTCGACGAGGCTGACTGTCTGCGTGCTCGACGCTCCGCGCTGGGTCTCGCTGGTACAAGCGCGCCAAGGCACGTCCGTCGCGCCCCTGGAGCGACCACGCAGTTCTCAGGTGAGGTGCTCACGCGCGGAGGCGAGAGCACCTGCTCCACGGCCGGGGCACTCGCCGCTCACAGCGCGCCGTCACACTCGTGTGCCGTTGCATCCGCCGAGGTGCGGCAATGAGTGCCCTGCCCGCTCCACTCAAGCCGTGGGCTGCGCAACTCTCGCTCCTGCAACGGGAGCTCGCGCTCGCCCTCGCGCCGTGGATTCAGCGACTCTCGTCGAGCATCGGCCCGCTCTCTGACGCGCAGGCCCGGCCAACGGGGGCTCCCGACGGCTACGACGGCGTCGCGAGAAAGGGCTCGTACGAGCGCCTGCTCACCACCGAGTGGCTCTACGCCGACGAGGTACCTGACGAGTTTCTTCGCCGCGCAGCGCAGGGTGAGCACCTCTTCTCGAAGCTCGCCGTGCGCGAACCCCACCAGGCCCGTCGCTGCCTCGTGCTGTTCGACTCGGGGCCGTCACAGCTCGGCGCTCCACGCATCGCGCACCTCGCTGCGTTCATCGCCTTCGCCTCGCGCTGTGAAGCCGCGCATGCGCAGCTGTCATGGGGCGTGCTGCAGCACCTGCCGAGCCATCGTCGTGAGGGCTTCGACAAGGCCGAAGGCGAAGCGCTGCTCAAGTCCCGCACGACGAGAGAAGCGACCGAGGCCGATCTCGCGAGCTGGCTCCACACGCACGGAGACGCCGATGACGTCTGGGTCGTCGGCAACGGACTCCTCCTGTCTGGAGCGTCGGCCTCGAAGGTGCAGCAGGTCGTCGTCTTGGAGTCGATGGAGCCCAACGTTCGCCGCCTCGAAGTGACCGTTCGGCGCGGTGGGCGTGCGAGGCAGAGCGTTCACCTCGAATTGCCACCCGCTGCCGTCTGCACCTCGTTGCTCCGTGCACCCTTCGCCGTCGAGAAGCCAAAGCCGACGCCGCGCGCCAGCCGCCCCACGCAGGGGCTCGTGTTCGGCGCGAGCGGGAACCGGCTCTTCACCCTCGGCGCCAGCGGAGAGCTCATCTCAGTCGTGCTCCCGCACGGCACCGGCGCGAGCGTGAAGCAGGTCGCCTTTCAACCACCCGCGCTCGAGCGAGTCGTCGCTGGCGGCTGGCACAAAGGCCTCATCTGCATCACCGCGCGCTACGACACGAGCGGCCGTGTCCTTCGGTTCGTTCTGCACTCCCTCACCAAGCGCGGCGAGAAGCGCGTCGACCCGCTCACCTTCGAGGTCGATGACGCGACGGTCTCCGCGCCCGAGCACTCGCTCACCGACATCACGGCGTTCTCGTTCAACGGCAAGAAGCGCTTCCTCTTCGTGCTCGAGGGCCGGCTGTTCTCGCTGGGCGACGGGAAGGTCGAGGTCTCGCCCGAGCGCGTGCTCGCTCACACCCAGCGCAGCGAGCGCCTGCTGCTCTTCACCGTCGACGACGAAGGCCGCCGCACCGTTCGCACCCTCTTCTCGAACTCGACGCCGGCGGTGACGCACCTCGAGGGCCTGGGGAGCGCGCGCGTGCACTTCGCGGGAGGCATGCGCTACCCGCTGCCGATGATTGGCCTCGGCGCCCTCGCCACCAGCCCGACGTGGACGATGATCGATCACACGCGGCTCTCGTTCGGTCTCGAGGTGCCCGCGGGTGGAACGGTGATGGGCGTCACCACGCCGTCGACCTGGGTCGCGGGGCTGCTGGTGCGAAGCGAGGACAAGAAGCGGCTGCTCCACGTGAGCGCGCAGGGCACGCAGACCATCGTCGAGACCGAGAGCCCCATCGTCGAGGTCGCCACCGACTTCGAGTTCCCCCGCGCGGCATGGCTCGACGCGGGCGGCGGCATCGGCCTCTTCGACGCGGCGAATCCGCACCGGCTCATCATCGGGCTGCCCGACAGCAACGGCCGTCGCATGGTGCACTTCACGGAGTACCGCCGATGAGTCTCGAGCGGCGCCGGCTGGTGTTCGAAGGCAGACAGCTCGTCGCGGGGCTGTTGTTGCCTGAGCTGAAGGCTCGCGACGTGGTGCTCGAGGTGTGGCGCCCGGGCACCGTCGTGCAGCGCTGTGGCGAAGCGGTGCTCGTCCGGTTCGCGAAGCCCGTGGAGCTCGACTGCGACCTGGTGCGCGGAGAGCCACTCGTCGAGCGGGCGGGAGTGCTGGTGGCGGTGCCGCTCCGAACCGCGGAGTTCAACGCGCTCGCGCCAGCGCAGGGCAGCGTCGTCATCGCGCGCGCCGGCCGCGTCTTCGCTGTCAAACCCGCGCCAGCAGAACTCGACCCATCGGAGTGGATTGACGTGGCGCCCGCCACCATTCTCGAAGTGCCCCGGCCTGCGCTCCCCGTCGCACCTGTGCCGCCAGCCCTCGCGCCTCGCCCGCTCGAGCTCCGGCCCGACCCCAGAGCGCTTCCACCCGAGGCGTCACGCGCGCTCGTCGATGCACTGCAGACCGAGCGCGGTGCGCCACGCCAGACGTTCTGGCGTCGAACGATGACCTCGCTCCTGCGGTGGTGGCGGGGACGACGACGACCACCCGCGCTTCCACCGGGAGCCGACGCTTCCAGCCCCGGCCTCGTCGAGCGCGCCGAGCAGTGGGTCAACCGCCAGCTCGACCGCACACCCGTCGGCAGGTGGATGGACGAGTTCAACCGCAAGTACGTCGACCGGCTGCTGAAGATGTTCGACGAGGAGGCGCTCGAAGACGCGCTGAAGCACGCGATGCCGCTGAGCCGGAAGACCGCCGAGCCGGGAGCCCAGGCAAACCACCTGCCCTTCGGCGCGCGGAACAACCTCGAGCTCAACCTCGGAGGCCGGCGCATCGATGGCGGCCCCGCCAGCGTCATGCAGCCTGGTGTCTACGAGACGCTCCGTGCTCGCTACCGTGCGGCAGCCGAGAAGCTCGAGAAGGCGGGCCGCATCGACGAAGCCGCGTTCGTGCTCGCCGATCTGCTCGACGCGCCGCAAGAGGCCGCCGACCTGCTCGAGCGTCATGGGAAGTTCGAGAAGGCCGCGCGCCTGGCCGAGGGCCGAACGCTCGCGCCAGAGGTCGCGGTGCGGCTGTGGGTGCTCGCGAAGGACCTCGAGCGCGCGACGCTGCTCGCCCGCCGGCATCGGGTCTTCGCCGCCGCCGTCACCCGGCTCGAGCGCGGCAACCTTCCTGAAGCGCGCGTACTGCGCCTGCACTGGGGCGAGTGGCTGGCCTCATCGGGAGATTTTGGAGGCGCGGTTCAAGCGGTCGCTCCGCTGAAAGAGGCGCGCGCGCTCATGTTGCAGTGGGTCGACCTCGGAATCGAGGCGGGCGGTCCTCAGCGGGCGCCGCTGCTGGTGAAGCGGCTCGAGCTCGAACCGAAAGACTCCGCGAGCGTCGTGCAGCGCGCGTTCGAGGTGCTGGGCGACCGCAGTGAGGTGATGGCGGCCGAGCGCGCGGCCCTGGGTGAGGCGTTGGTCGGCTCCGTCGACCTCGGCAGCCTCGAGCAGCGTCGGCCCCTCGCGAGAGCGGCGCTACGGGCGATGGTGCGTGATGAAGCATCGCTCGGCGTGACGAAGCCCGGCGTGGTGGCGCGGCTGCTCACCTTCGACGACGGCGCGCTGCGAGCCGACGTGCCCTCGTACGCGCCAGGCGTGCGCCCACTGGCCGCACAGTCCACCCGCTTCGAGCGTGACTCGACGGCGCTGACACCCTTCGACGCCGTGCTGCTGCCCGGCGGAGCGCTGCTGGTGGCGCTGGGTGAGAACGGCATCGCCCTGGTGAACCACCACGGCCGGGTGACGTGGCGCGCCGATGTTCCGGCGTTCTCGCTCGTCGCCAGTGACGAAGGGCCGACGGTGCTGGCGCTGGCTCCGCGTGAAGACGTGACGAGCGTGTCTCGCATCTCGGTCGCGACGAAGCGCGCGCAGCGGTGGGCCGAGGTGCAGCTGAGCTGCTTCAGCCCGACGTTCCGCGATGGAGTCTGGTTCATCGGCGCAGGGCCGCGGGTGCTCGGGCTCGACGTGCTCGGCGAGCGCCCGACGCCGTTGTGGGAGCTCCCGCCCGGACCCGACCAGGCCCCCGTTCGAGTCATCGCCAGCAGCACGGCGCGCGTCACGGCCCTCACCGCGGGCTTCGAGGTCAGCCGTCGTGGCTGGAGGCTGCCCTCGTTCGACGTCGACTTCGCGAACGGCCTGCACCAGGCGCAAGCCATCGAGGCCATGGCCGTCTCTGCCGAGGGTGGCTTCGTGCTCGTCGGCACTGGCGCGAACGGGGAGCTGCGAACGTGGTCGCCCGCAGCGGTCGCGAACCAGCCGCTCGTCACGCAGCCGCTGCCCGGCGCACTCGCGGGAACTCCGGCGAGCCAGGTGACGTGGCAGGCGTTGCCGACGAAGTGGCGAAAGGAGACGCCCGACCAACTCGACGTGCTGCTTCGTCCAGGCCAGCACAGCTTCGGCTTCGGCCACGCCACCACGGCGCGCACGCGGTTCCTCAACGACACGCTCATCATCTGTTGCGACAACGGCCACGTCGTCTGCTTCGACCTGACCCAGCTGCGCGTGGTGCGTGACGTGACGGTGAAGCCGTGAGGGTCGTCGAGCTCATCGACTTCCCCGAAGGAACGCTCACCGAGCACGGCCCCGCGCGCCGCTACCAACGGTTTCCCCTCGGAGCCTTCGTCGCCTCGCCCACCGGCACGCTGCGCATTCCCGCGCAGACGCCCAACTCGGGCTGGCAGCTGGTGCTCGAGCACGACACCCCTCGCTTCATCGGCGAGTTCGGCGCGCGCCTTCGCAGCCTCGACGACACGAACGACTCCACCCTCTTCCGCGTCGAGATGGGTGAGGCGGCCGTGCTCTTCCGCGTGGTGCCCGAAGCCCTGCCGGCGCTCGCGTGGCCGTCGGAGCTCGATGACGTCATCACCGCGGTCGCTCCGGGAATCGCGGGGCTGGACGTGCTCGCCGATGCGTTGCTCGAGCGAAGCCACCCGCTCGGTGAACGGCTGCGCGGTCTCGGAAGCGCCTGGAGTGACGCCGACTGGGTTGGCGAGCTGCCGCTGCTCGAGCGGGAGGGGCGCTTCGACTTCGGGTGGTCGCGCGGAGTCGCCACCTCCATCGTCGTGCGCGGGCTTCGCGGGCTCGACCGCATCGGCGCGCATGTCTGTACCCACCTCGTTCAGACCCTCGAGCTGCTCGCGTGGAACGACGAGGCGCCTGGGCTGGAGTTCGTCTCGGCGTCGCTCGACCAGCTGCTGCGGCACCGCCTCCCATGGCTCGGAGCGCTGAAGGTGCATGGGCTCAAGCCCGCCGTCGGCGACTCGCTGCAGCGCGTGTGGAGAGCCGGCCGATGGAGCGCGCGCGTGAACCGCGAGTGCCAGCTCGAGACGCCGAAGCCGACGCACCTGCGCCTCGTCACCGCCTCGCGCGCAGACGACGTGCCCGAGCGAGGCTTCATGCAGGTCGGCGAGGGAAGTCCGATGTCGTTCATTCGGCTCCGCCACGCGACGCCCGAGCTGACCGTGGCGAGGCAGACGTTCACCCTCAACGGCACGGCCCGCTCCCGGCTCGCGGGCGCCCAGGGGCCGTGGCTGGTGCCACTGAAACCGAAAGACCACTTCAGAATCGACGACCGCTCGTACACGATCGAGGCGTAAGAGGCGTCGCGGAGGCTGCATGTCGGAACGTGCGTATCTCGATCTCTTGAAGTCAGTGCTCGACCACGGGAAGCCGCGGGCCGACCGCACCGGCACCGGCACCCGCGCGCAGTTCGGCGGGCAGATGCGGTTCGATTTGCGCTCGAGCTTCCCGCTGCTGACGACGAAGAAGGTGCACCTCAAGTCCATCATTCACGAGCTGCTGTGGTTCGTGAGCGGGTCGACGAACGTGCAGCCGCTCAAAGACGTCGGGGTCTCCATCTGGGACGAGTGGGCGACGGCCGAGCAGACCGCGCGCTTCGGCCGCTCCGCTGGAGAGCTTGGCCCCGTGTACGGTCATCAATGGCGCAACTTCGGCGCGACGAAGAGGGCCGACGGAACCTACGAGCGTGACGGCTTCGACCAGCTCACTCGTGTCGTGCGCGACATTCGCGAGAACCCGATGAGCCGCCGTCTGCTGGTCTCGGGCTGGAACCCAAAGGAGGCCGACCAGGTCGCGCTGCCCCCGTGCCACACGCTCTTCCAATTCCACGTGCAGGACGGCGAGCTGTCGTGTCATCTCTACCAGCGCTCGGGCGACGTCTTCCTCGGCGTGCCCTTCAACATCGCCAGCTACGCGCTGCTGACGTTGATGGTGGCGCAGTCGACGGGGCTGAAGCCGGGCGACTTCGTGCACAGCTTCGGAGACGTGCACCTCTACAACAACCACGTCGACCAGGCCCGTGAGCAGCTCTCGCGTGAGCCGCGCCCGCTGCCGCGCATGACGCTCAACCCCGAGAAGAAGAACCTGTTCGACTTTCGCTTCGAGGACTTCACGCTCGAGGGGTACGACCCGCACCCGGCCATCAAGGCTCCGGTGGCGGTGTGAGACAGCCGCTGGGCCTCGTCGTCGCCGTCGCGCGCAATGGCGGCATCGGGCTGCGCAACGCCCTGCCCTGGCGAATTCCCGAAGACCTCAAGCGCTTCAAGGCCGTCACGCTCGGGCACGCCGTCATCATGGGTCGTGCGACGCATGAGTCGATCGGCAAGCCGCTCGTCGAGAGACGCAACATCGTGGTGACGAAGACGCTCACGCAGGTGGCGGGGTGTGAGACGGCTCCGTCGCTTCTCGCTGGCATCGAGCTGGCGCGTACGACCGATGTGATGCCGATGATCATCGGTGGCGCGAAGCTGTACGCCGAGGCGCTGCCGCTGGTGACGCACCTGTTCCTCACCGAGGTCGAGCGTGACGTCGAGGCCGACACGTTCTTCCCGACATGGAGACGCGACGAGTGGCGTGAGGTGAGCCGCACGCGTGCGCAGACACCCGACGTGTTCTTCGTGAACCTGGAGCGACGGTGAACCCCACCGCGCGCAAGGGCCCATCGAATCGCTTCATGGGGTGCGGCGTCGTCGCGGTGCTGCTGGTGACGACGTGTGGGCTCTGGAGCGTTCGCTCGACCCGCGCGCTGCTCGAGTTCAAGCGCTTCGAACACACGCAGCCGGGCACACCGCTCGAGGCGGTGGTGAATGCGGCCCTCGACGCGGGCTTCGAGCCGTGGCCGATGGGCGACGTCACTTCGCAGGATGGCGGAGTCGCGACGGTCGATCTCGTGAAGCAGCACGGGCCTCCCGTCGGCAGCTGGCATTTGCTCGTGAACCACGTCGAAGGCCGCGTCACCTCGGTGAAGCCCGTGATTCCCGACTGACCGCGAGGACACGTGGACGTGGAGAGGGCCGGGCATTACGACCGCTCCATGAAGATCTACACGAAGACCGGTGACGGCGGAGACACCTCACTGTTTGGCGGCGGACGCGTCGGGAAAGAGAGCGACCGCGTCGAGTCGTACGGGCAGATCGACGAGCTCAACTCGGTGCTGGGTATGGCGCGCGCCGAGGGCATGGGCCAGCTCGACGCCCTGATGCAGACGCTGCAGGACCAGCTCTTCACCATCGGCTCCATTCTGGCGACGCCGGCCGGCAGCAAGGCCGCCTCGCACATTCCCCAGCTGCGCCCGGAGTGGATCACCGCGATGGAGCTCGCCATCGACGAGTTCGACAAAGAGCTGCCGCCGCTCACGTCATTCGTGTTGCCGGGCGGCACGAAGGCTGCGGCCGCGCTTCACCACGCCCGCTGCGTCTGCCGTCGCGCTGAGCGCCGCATCGTGCCTCTCATGCGCGCGGGCGACGTCGAGCAGGAGATCATCGTCTACTTGAACCGCCTCTCTGATCTGCTCTTCACCCTCGCGCGCGTCGCGAACGCCCGCAGCGGCGTGAAGGACGTGCCCTGGGTCGCTCCGAAGGCGTGATGATTCCCTCTGGGCGGCTGCGAGCGCTCGCGGTCAACGCCGGCTTCGACCTGGTGGGGTTTGCGCGCGCCGAGCCCATCGATGCGCACGTGCTGGGTGACTGGCTGGCGCAGGGCTTCCACGCGGACCTCGACTGGATGGCGGAGCGACTGGGCGAACGGCTCGACGTCGCGACGCTGCTCCCGGGAGCGAAGACGGTCATCGCGCTCGCCTGCAACTACTGGCAGTCGGACGACCCGGGCCCCATCGCCCGCTACGCGCGCGGGCGCGACTATCACGCGACGCTCCGAGATCGACTGCGCGTACTCAGGCGTGGGCTTCGTGAGCAGTTCAGCGGCGTCGCCGACTACGGCTCGGTCGACGCGAACCCCGTGATGGAGAAGGTGCACGCGGCGCGCGCCGGCCTGGGCTTCGTGGGAAAGAACGCGTGCTTCATCACGCCCGAGTTCGGCTCGTGGGTAGTGCTCGCGACGATGATCATCGACGCTGAGGTCGACGAGTACGCTGCGGGGCCCACCGATGACGTATGCGGGCGGTGCTCGTTGTGTCTGACGTCGTGTCCGACGGGAGCCATCGTCAGGGAGCGCGTCGTCGATGCGAGAGCGTGTCTGTCGTACCAGACCATCGAGAACGACCGCTCGGTGCCAGAGCCCCTGCGCCGCGCGATGCCGAACCTCGTCTTCGGGTGTGATGTCTGCCAGGACGTGTGCCCGCTGAACACGACGCCCATTCGCGCGCAGGCGCGGTTTCAGCCCAGAGCCGTGGCGCAGGCGTCGGTGCTCGAGCTCGCCGCGATGACGCGGGAGCAGTGGGACACGTGGGCGCCAGGCATGGCGCTCGTGCGGGCCGGCTTTGATGGGCTTCGAAGAAACGCGGCCTATGCCCTGGGCGCGATGAAGGCGGTCGACGCGCGCCCGGTGCTCGCGCGCCTCGCGTCTGACGTCGATGACCGCGTGCGCGAAGCCGCCACCTGGGCGCTGACTCAGCTCTCCTGAACCGCTCCCTCCCGGAACGTACCGGGCTCGTTCAGCTTTTCGTGGCCTCGAGTGGCACAACCACGACTGTTTCGGTCGCCCTTGTGCCGCGGGTGCAGGATCACTTTGAGGCGACGACGGCCCTGTTGAGCGAACTGCCGGGAT
>JBEOKA010000245.1:0-8956 GCA_040275325.1 Myxococcaceae bacterium
GATCGCTTCCGCGAGCCTGAACTTTGAGCCTCCACGTGAGTGGAGGAGATACAACCGTCACTTGCCGAAGCTCGAGAGCGCGTCTGCGCCTTCGAGAGAGCCGCTGTGCGCGAAGGCGAGCCGAGTCACCCCCGCCGGCACCTTCGCTGCGAGGCCCTTCAGCGAGGCCTTGCACTGGTCGAGGTCATCGCTGAACACCCACGGCGCTGCGCGCAGCTTGCCGTCGCTCTGGCCGGTCGCCGAGTCTCCGAAGAACAGCACGCCCCGCGCGAAGTAGGCCGCGCTGCCCTGGGTGTGCCCGGGAATGTTCCACGCCGTGATGGCCTCGTTGCCGACCGTGACGGTGGCGCCGTCGACGAGCAGCGTCGCCACCTTCGTCGTCTTCTCCTTCTGCACGCCCAGCAGCTTCGGCAGCGGCCCGTTCGCCGGCGCCGTGCCTTCGGCGATGGCCTTGTCACCTTCGAACGCGTGCACGGGCGCGCTGAACTTGTTGCAGCCGGCCGTGTGGTCGGGGTGGCCGTGCGTGAGGAAGATGGCCTTCACCGAGCTGGCGTCGAGTGAGCGCGCCTTCAGAGCCGCGAGAATCGCCTTCGCCTCGGGGTCGTTGCCGCAGTCGATCATCGCGACGCCGCCTTCGACGTCGATGAAGAAGACGTTCACATAGCCATCGCGCACGAGCTGTACGCCCGGAGCAACCGGCCCATCGACCGCCTCGGTGAGGCCCATGAACGCCGAGCCGACGGTGGCGAAGAAGCCGCCGAAGAGCACCACGAGGACGGCACCGACGATGAGGAGCGCGCGTTTCATCACGTCACTTCACCCAGACGTTCGAGGGCTCGCGCACGGAAGCCGCGCCTCGCAGTGAGTGGGTGTCGGGGAACACGTGTGCGCCGCCCGCGTTGCCGCAGGCGTGAATGATGCTCGGGTAGGTGTTCGGGGTCGGGCACGAGGCTCCGAAGTTTCCGGCCGTGAGGTTGCCCGTGTACGACCACGTCGACGCGGTGGCGGGCGTGATGTTGATGGCGAGCAACTGGCGCAGCTGGGTGATGGCCGTGTCGTTGGCGACACTCGTGGCTGTGTTGGCACCGTCAGAGAAGCGCACCTGCGTCGAGAAGCCAGCGAGCTGCCGAACGGCGGCCGCGGGCAGGTAGGTGCCTGAGCTCGAGACGACGCCGAGGCTCTCGAGGGTGCGCTCGGTGCTGTGGGCTTGAATCAACGTCCACCCGCCGCCGGCCATGTCGCACTCGGCCTGGAATGTGTAGCCGCCAGCGGTCAATGAATAGACACCGTTCGGCAGGCCGGGCGTCGCGGTCAGCAATGACAAACACGACACTGGGTTGACAGGGTTTCCGGTCGGCACCTGTCGCCAGACGTTGGCAGCGCAGAACTCGAGCGTAGCGCCGCGCGTGCGCAGGGAGCCGGCCGTGGTGGCGTTGCAGGGCGCGGTGGTGTTGGTGACGAGCTGGAGCGGGCCGCCGACACGCGTGGTGGCGCCCGAGGTCTGCAGCGTCAGCGTGCCGGCCGGGCTCGTCGCCTCGACGGAGTTCACCGAGATGACGCCGGCGTCGCCTGGCCCGATGCGCGTGTTCACGAGCGAGAGCACTCCAGCGAAGTTGCCGTTCACCTCACTCGCCATGGCCGGCTCGTCGGGACAGAAGGTGACGAGTGGCGAGGGGAGGGTCTGGGCACACGTGCCCGCAGAGAAAGCGACGCGGCCAACGAGGCCGACGACCAGACAGGCTGCGAGGGCGGTCGCCCCGATGATTCGCCGACGGGCCGCACGGCGCGACCGCTCTGCCGCCACCAACCACTCGGCCACCTCCGACGGCGCGACGTTCAAATCACGCGCGAGGTCAGACGGGGTGCGGGCTCCCGAGAGGAGCGCTTCGACGGCTTCGGTGCGGGTCATGCGCCCAATCAACCACCGGGCGGCGCGTTTTCAAAGGCGGGCTGTCACGTACGAACCGGGAGCGTCTCCCATCGCGGCCCCACGTTCTCCCGGCCGTCGCGCTGAGACCTGCTGCCCCGCGTGCGGCGCCACCCATTGCTGCCAGTCCGTCCACCACGAGCCATCGTGCTTCGTCGCGCCGCGCTGCCAGTCTTCGGGCTTCGCCGGGCGCTCGTCGTTCGTGAGGTAGCCGTACTTGTTGGCCGCGGGCGGGTTCACGATGCCGGCGATGTGGCCCGAGCCGCCGAGCACGAAGCGCACCGGCCCGCCCAGCGCCTGACTGCCAAGGTACGTCGACTGCCACGGCGCGATGTGGTCCTCCGCGGTCGAGACGAAGTACGCCGGCACCTTCACCTTCGAGAGGTCGATGGGCGTGCCGGCGAGCGTGATGCCATTGGGCACGCGCAGCAGGTTCTTCAGATACATGTTGCGAAGGTAGAACCCGTGCATCGCGGCGGGCATGCGGGTCGAATCCGCATTCCAATACAGCAGGTCGAACGGCACCGGCGCCTTGCCGAGCAGGTAACGATTGACGGCGAAGCCCCAGACGAGGTCGTTCGAGCGCAAGAGATTGAACGTCGCCGCCATCTCGCTGGCCTCGAGGTAGCCGCGCTCGTTCATGCGCTTCTCGAGGTTGTCGACCTGCGCTTCGTCGATGAAGACGCCGAGGTCTCCGGGAATGCTGAAGTCGAGCAGCGAGACGAAGAAGGTCGCGGAGTGAATGCGATCGTCCTGCTTCGCGGCCATGTACCCAAGCGTGGAGCCGAGCAGCGTGCCGCCCAGGCAGTAGCCGATGGCGTTGACTGAACGTTCGCCTGTGGCGGCCTCGATGGCGTCGAGCGCGGCGAGCGGGCCTTCGAGCATGTAGTCGTCGAAGCCCTTCTTCGCGAGGTTGGCGTCTGGGTTCACCCAGGACAGGACGAAGACCGTGTGGCCCTGGCTCGTCGCCCAGCGGATGAAGCTGTTCTTTTCACGCAGGTCGAGAATGTAATACTTGTTGATCCACGGCGGTATGACGAGCAGCGGGCGTTTGTATTGAGTTGGCGTGCTCGGGTCGAACTGAATCACTTCACACAGGCTGGTGCGCGCGACGACCTTGCCAGGCGCGGTGGCGATGTCCTTCCCCAGCGTGAAGGCCGAGGTGTCGGTCATGGTGATGGCGAGCTCTCCGTTGCCGCGCTCGAGGTCTTCAAGCAGGTACGAGTAGCCCTTGAGCAGGTTGAGGCCGCCGGTGCGCATGGTCTCGGTGATGACGGTCGGGTTGAGCAGCGCGAAGTTGGTGGGGCTCATCGCGTCGACGAACTGGCGCGTGAAGAACTCGACCTTCCTCTGGTGCTCGTGCGACAGGCCGCTCGTTCGGTCGACGAGCCCCTGCACCGTTCGCGCGTTGAGCAGGTACGCCCGCTTGAGAAAGTCGAACCACAGCACGTCACGCCACGCGTCGGCCTTGAAGCGCCCATCGGCCGGAGCTTCGTCGACCGTCTGGCCGAGCAGCTTCTTTCCCATCGTCTGCAGCAGCTCGGAGGCGTCGCGCGCGTATTGCCATTGTGCCTGCGCGACGGTCATCGGGCTCTTGAGCCACTGCGCCCACAGCGAGAGGAACGCGCGGGTGATGCCGAACTCGTCCTTCGCGGTCGAGACGGCGCTGCCGGCCTGCTTCTCGAGCACCTTGCGCAGCACACGCGGCGTGCGCCTGGCGATGTCGGCGATGGTCTTCAGCGCTTCGACGGGATGCAGCTCGGGAACGGGCAGCTCAGGGAAGGGCTTCATGGGACGCGCAGCCTTGCACGGACCGCGAGTCAGGTCCCTCCGTCGCAAGCAGAGCTGCGCGCGACGCGGGTGCCTGCGGCGTTTGCCCAGCACGCGTTCACATAGGTCAAGCCATCGCACCCGCAGACGGTCTGCACGGTGCCGCTGCAGCTCGACGAAGCCACGCGCGGTCGGCAGGTACCGGGTTGGCCGCACGTCTGCCCGGCACACCAGCTCGAGGGGCCGGGATTTCCTCCACCGGCGCCAGAGGAGCAGTCTGCGTTCTGGGTGCAGTCGAGAATCGGCGCTGACGAATCGGAGGGACAGCGCCAGGCCTCGGTGGGCGCGAAGCACTTGCCCGTGAGCGCGCAGCAGCTCTCGCCCTGCTCGCATTGGTCGGAGCGCCCACAGCTGACACCTCGGGGCCCGCGCCGCTCTCCACATGCGCCCGGAATGGTCCTGACGCCGGCGACGCAGCCAACCTGCACCGACTCGTACGTCACGCCATCGCAACCACAGACCTGGCACATCGAACCGCCGGAGCAGAAGCCGCAGTTGGTGATGGGGTGGCAGACGCCCGGCCCGCCGCAGAGGTCGGTGGTGCTGGAGCGGCAGAACTCGTCTGGGCCGCAGTCACGATTCGAGCCACAGGCCTTGCCCGCGCCCGCGTCGATGGCCGCCACAGAGCATGCGCTCGGATCGGAGGCAGAGACGCACTCTTGGGTCAGCAGACAGCAGAGCTCTCCCGATCCGCACGTCTTGCCGGCGCAGGTGCCTGGCGAGCGCTGTGCGCACACCCGCTCGGTGCCGCTCGCGCCGTACACCACGCAGCGCGGGCCTCCGTCAGGGGGCCAGCCCGCACCTGCGTCGCCTTCGACGACGGGCTGCAGACAGGCGACGGAAAAGAACAGACACGAGAGCATCGCGCGTTTCATGAGGACTCCAAGTCGGACTATTCGCCATCATAGACATACGTCTTGCTCATTCGGTCATCAGTGCACCACCGGAGTCCTTCATAGCCATCGCCGGCCGCCCCTTTGAGCGCCCAGATGTCGAGACCGTGCGGTGTCTGTTCAGGCCCGAGCGTGCCTTCAGGAAGTACTGTCAAGTCGATCGAATCAGATTGGATTTCGCGAAAGGCGCACATCGCCCTGGTGGCCAGAAACCCCGGATGCAGCGGGACGCGATACGGCTTGAAGTACCCGAGCGGGGCGAACCGAGAGTGCCTGATTCGGGGACCCACCGCCGACAACTCTGGTCGCCCATCGGCTCCCACCGCCACGACGGAGAGCGTGTCTTTGGAATAGGACTCGAGCCAAAGACCTCTGTCCGTACCAGTTGGTGTGCCGTCAACTGCAATACAAGAAACACCTTCACCTCGGAGCGAACATGCTTGCGTCCCCGTGCCATCAAGCCAGATAGGCCCGCTCGACGACCGTGCAAGAGCCAGCGGAGTGCCTCCGTCATGAATGACCGATATGCCACCGTCGCTGAGGTCGAGAAGACTCAGACCGCCATCGATGGGAAAGAGAAGACCAGACTGCAAGAGCACAGGTCGCGGGCTCGTCTGACCAGGGGCATATTGGCCAAGTGGCACGACTCCGCCATTCCAGCGATAGGCGGTGAGCACACCCGCATCTCCGCTTGCCGTGACCCAGGTCGCACCCATCGCGTCAATGGTCGTGAGGCCGTCGACCCTCGCAAGCTCGCTACCCGTTGAGTCGAAAACCACGGTGTCACAGAGGAACACCTCAGGGCCCAGACGAGCAACGAACGCACAGTAGGTCGGTATGACTGCCAGAGGGGCGCGAGCGGTCGCGTTTGCCGCAACATGCAGTGGCAGTCGGGCCCACAGCATCTCGATCGAGCTGGGTCCCTGCTTGGCAGTCCAGTCAACTGAGACGTCGACAACCTGAATCTCGGAGTAGTCACAATAAGGTGGCTCGCACCGAATGAACTGCGGCGCAAAGGCTGCTCGGCGGGTTTGTTTGACAGTCGACCCAGGCGGCCCGATGACGCGGAGTGCCTTGTCGGAGCACTGTGCTGTATCGAGAAGAGTGTACAGTCGGCGAGCAGGCAGGCCGTCGGTTAGTACTGTGTTCTCGAAAGAGCTCGCCCCGTGCGTGTCGCGTCGCCGCTCTACCCATTCGGCCTCGTTCAGAACGGAGCTCTCGGCGGCGAGCGAGTCACGCGTCACGAGTACGGGACGACACTGGCTGTCGTCGTAGCAGCCCGCGACGACAAGCACCGCGGTGACGCTCGCAAGGAGCTTTACCGACACTTCGGCCTCGCATGTGGCTCGGGAACGGGCAGCTCAGGGAAGGGCTTCATGGGACGCGCAGCCTTGCACGCCGAGGCTTCGCTTGCGTCGCTGCATCGGGCGGCACATCGTCCCGCGCTTATGAACGCCCACTGGCAGCGCTACACCCAGCACCTCTGCGTCGTCGATTCCCTCGGCCTCTCGCTCGACGTCTCGAAGATGCGCTTCACCGACGCGTGGCTCGCCTCGATGCAGGCTCCGCTGACGAAGGCCTTCGACGACATGGTGAAGCTCGAACAGGGCGCCATCGCGAACCCCGACGAAGGCCGCAAGGTCGGCCACTACTGGCTGCGCGCACCCGAACTCGCCAACGCCGAAGACGCGAAGGCCATTCGTGACGCGCTCGCGCAGGTGAAGGCGTTCACGAAAGACGTTCACTCCGGCGCGCTGAAGTCGCCCTCGGGCAAGAAGTTCACGCAGCTGCTCGTCGTCGGCATCGGAGGCTCGGCGCTCGGTCCACAGCTCGCCACCGACGCCCTCGGCGAGGCCACCGACCCGATGACGGTGCACTTCTTCGACAACACCGACCCCGACGGCTTCGACCGCGTGCTCGCGCGGCTCGGCGCCCGGCTGAGCGAGACGCTCGTCGTCGTCATCTCGAAGTCGGGTGGCACGAAAGAGACCCGCAACGGCATGGTCGAAGCCGCCACCGCCTTCATGAAGCAGGGCCTCGACTTCTCGAAACACGCCGTCGCCGTCACCGGAGCCGGCAGCGAGCTCGACAAGGCAGCGCAGCACTGGCTCGCGCGTTTCCCCATGTGGGACTGGGTTGGCGGGCGCACCTCGGAGCTGTCGGCGGTTGGTCTGCTCCCCGCCGCGCTGCAGGGAATCGACATCGACGCGATGCTCGAAGGCGCGCGCCTCGCTGACATCGCCACCCGCTCGCGCGAGCTCTCGAAGAATCCATCAGCCTTGATGGCCCTGATGTGGCACCACGCGACCGGCGGCCGCGGCGCGAAAGACCTCGTGGTGCTGCCGTACAAAGACCGGCTGCTGCTCATGTCGCGCTACCTGCAGCAGCTCGTCATGGAGTCGCTCGGCAAAGAGAAAGACCTCGCCGGCAATGTCGTGCATCAGGGGTTGTCTGTGTATGGAAACAAAGGCTCCACCGACCAGCACGCGTATGTGCAGCAATTGCGAGAGGGCGTGCCGAACTTCTTCACGCTCTTCATCGAGGTGCTGAAGGACCGCCCGGGCTCGTCGATGGAGGTCGAGCCGCGCGTGACGAGCGGCGACTATCTGCTCGGCTTCCTCCTCGGGACCCGCGCCGCGCTCGACGAGAAGGGCCGTGAGTCGATGACGCTCACCCTTCCCGAGGTGTCCGCGAAGACGGTGGGAGCCCTCATCGCCATCTTCGAGCGCGCCGTCGGCCTCTACGCGTCACTCGTCGGCATCAACGCGTACCACCAGCCTGGCGTCGAGGCGGGCAAGAAGGCCGCCACGGCAGTGCTGTCATTGCAGCAGAAGGTGCTCGACGCCCTCGATGGCACGCCGCGCACCGCCGAAGACCTCGCCGCCCGTGCTGGCAGCGACGACCTCGTCACCACGTTCAAGGTGCTTCAGCACCTCGCCGCGAACGGCCGGGTGGGGCGCGCCAGCGGCTCGCGCCTCACCGACGACGCCTTCTTCCTCAAGGCGTGAAGCGGAAGCCCGCGCCGCTCGAGACCGACGCCATGTTCACCGACTGCATCAGCTGCTGAAGGGCCGAGCTGCCGGTTCCGATTCCGATGGTCGCTGAGTCTCCCTGGTGCCGCGTGGCTGAGCCGGTCATCGAGCAGTAGTGGAACTCGATGACGCCGTTCGCGAAGAGCTTGGCCTGGAAGGTCAACCGGTCGGCCGTTGGGCCTGACGAGCTGTAGAAGGCGAAGTCCTTCCACTCCACGACGAAGCGCTGGGTCGAGCCAGAGCCCAGGGTGGTCGACCGAACGTCTGCAGTGGCCGAATTCTCGAGGTCGTCCCAGAAGGGGGCCACCGCGTTCGCCACCGAGTTCGCCGTGAACGACGACGCGTTGGAGCCCGAGCTCACCGTCGAAATGGTCGACGTCGTGCCGAGCTGCAGCAAGCCGTTCGAGGCCACCGCATACGCAGACATGGGCGTGCCGTAGAAGGTGAAGCCGAATGGCAACGATTGACCCACCGTCGCGCCGTCGTCGGTGATGGCGTCGACCTCCTGGAAGCCCGAGGTCACGGTGTCGCAGTTGGCCGTGATGCTGCTCGCGACATAGGTGCCAGAGCTGCTCCCGCCGCCGACCCCGCCGCCCGTCCCGCCTCCGCCGAAGCCACCGCCGGCGCCGCCACCACCCGCGCCCGAGGTGGTGATGCTGAGCGAGTACGAGCCCGAGGCCGTCGACGACGAGGAGTCGACCCAGATGAAGTAGGTGCCAGCGCCAAGCTGCGTGGTGGTCGCCGTCGACGTCTCACACGCGAGCGTCGTGGTGTTGGTGCAGAAGCTGCGAACGCTGATGCGCGGCGTGAACCCTGTCGCCGTCACCTGCGCCGTGATGGTGGCCGGCGCCGAGAGCGTCACCTGATAGACCGCGTCCGGGCCCGTGCCCGCGCAGACGCTGCTGTCGTCCGACAGCCCGGCGAGGCTTCCGCTGGTCGACGCCGTGCCGCTGAAGAGGGTGAGGGGAATCGCCCCGGCACAGTTGTCTCCGAGAATGGTCGAGCCGCCTCCACCCGCGCCACCACCACCAGCGCCGCCCCCCGTGCCAGACATGCACGTGAACGTGACGTTGTTGCAGACCTGACCGAGCGTTGAACAGTTGGAGCACGCGAGGCCGCCGAAGCCGCACGACGTGTTGAAAGCGTTGCTGGGCGGCATGACGCAGGTCGAGCCCTGGCAGCAGCCGGTCTGACAGTTCCCCGTGTTGCACGACGCCACGCCGCCTCCGCCCGTGCCGCCGTCACCACCGTCGCCACCGCAGCCACCGGAGCCG
>JBEOKA010000246.1:0-8443 GCA_040275325.1 Myxococcaceae bacterium
CTTCAGGGAGCTCGAAGTCCATGCGGGGAATTGCCTCGATGAGTGTGACGAGCCGTCTCTATCGGCTTTCGCGTGGAGCGACCACACGAGCGCGATGACGCGCGCTGGCATTTCGAGCCGCTGGTTTCTGCGAACGAGAAGCCAACGAAAAACGAAAAACGGCGTGCCCTCGATGGAGGACACGCCGTTCGTCTGCTTCAGCAGCAGCAGCGCTTACTCGGCGCTGTCGTCGCCGGCCGCCTTGAAGATCCAGGGGAAGGTGACGTTCACGATGCCGCCGCCATCGGGCTCGGGGAACTTCCAGCGGCGAATGCGCTGGAGGATGCAGCTCTCGACGTTGGCGTTGCCGATGGAGCTCTCGGAGACAGCCGCTTCAGAGACGCCACCGCTCGGGTCGATCGTCCACGCGACGGCGACCTTGCCGGCGAGGTCCTTGTTCTGCTGAAGCTCCTGCTCGTAGCAGAACTTGATCTCGTTCTGGTGGCGCTTGATGACCTTCATGATGACGTCCTTGTCGAGGCCGCCGACGACGGTCGTCTTGCCGGGGATGATGCGGGTCGTGCCCTTGCCCTTGCCGCCGAGGTCGATGGAGCCGTAGCCACCCGCGCCACGACCGCCGCCCTTGGTGCCGAGACCGCCGAGGCCGAGACCGTTACCGCCGCCGCCTGCACCAGCGCCACGTGAGCCGAGCCCACCGACGCCCTGCGCGTCACCCACGCCAGCGCCGCCCTGCAGGCCGCCGAGCGCGTTGTTGATGCCAGTGCCGAGACCGCCAGGCCCGAAGACGTTCGACGAAGCGCCGCCAGCGAACATGCCGGCCATGAGCGAGCTGACCTTCTTGCGGTCTTCTTCACGCTTGTTCACGTCGACGACGGGAGCACCCTTCTTGGAAGGATCGGCGTCGGGCTTCTTCGCGTCCTGCTTGCCGAACTTGCCTTCCTTCTCCTTGGCCTTCTCGCCTTCCTGCACGCCCGACTTGTCCTGGAACTTCTTCACTTCCTGCTTCTTCTCGGGCTTCACCACCATCTTCACGTACTTGGAGGGGTTCGCGAAGATGTCGTCTCCGTCGCCACCCTCACCCAGCGGCGTGATGATCATGGCCGCGACCAGCGCGATGAACGCCATGATGCAGATGCTGGTGATCTTGAAGAAGGTGAAGTCGTGCTCATCGAGCGTGTTGAGGCTGATGGCAGCGCTGGGCCGCACGTAGCGCACGATGAAGGCGACCTGCTCGAATGAGACCTGAGCGCGATCGTGGAGGCCGATCTCGACAGCGTCGGCGCGAACACCGCCGTCGGCAGCCTTGAGCTTGCCTTCGCCCTTGAGCTGCTCCTTCGACTTGTGGCTGTCGCCCTTGGTCGAGACGATGACGCCAGCCTCGGAGGGCACGTTGACGATCGCGCTGCTGCCCTTGCCCTGCGTGAGGGTGAAGAGGTCGCCGACGCCGGGCGAGAACACGTTGAAGCGGGCCTGCGCGTTCTCACCGACGGTGACGGGAACCCCTTCGCCGAAGTGCTGAACGTTGATGAGGGTGTCGCCCCAGAGGAGCGCGACCTGGAGGATCTTCTCGGTCTCGGTCGGAATCGCTTCGGCAGGCAGCGGCTCAGTGAAGAGCGCCGCCGCGTTCTTGCCCGTGCCGGCGAGCGCCCGGGGAGCGTCCTTCTTGTGCTTCTTGTCCTTCTTCTTCTCGTGCTTCGACTCGCTCTTCGTCTCTTCCTTCTTGGCCTCGACCTTCGCGTCGCCGTTCTTGAGCACGACCTTGACCTTCGTGCCGCCGATCTCGAGCACCTCACCCGAGGTGATCGGCTTCTCCTTCACGGTCTCATTCGAGATCTTCGTGCCCTCGGCCGAGCCGAGATCCATGACGATCAGCTTGCCGTCATTGGCGACCTTCACCATGCAGTGAAGGTTCGACACCTTCGGATCCGTGACCTTCACGTTCGCCGAGTCACCCGACCCGAGAATGATGCTCTCGAGTTCGGACGTGGACTCAGAGACCTTGCCATCGGGGCTGGTGATCTCGAAGGTGACCTTGTTCGCCATGGGGACCTCAGTGATGCGACTGCTGGGTGAAGGTTGAAACGGTTGTCCGTCCGGCCGACGGAAGAGACTCAGAGGTTGTCGACGGACTTCTGCAGCTCAGGGTTGAAGTTGTCGCGCACCTTGATGAGCGTGCGGAACGTCGTCTTCTTCTTGCTCACGGAGTAGCTGCCTTCGGGCTTGGTGAGCTCGCCTTCGACGGCGACATCGGTGAAGTCGATGACCGTCTTCTTGCGCGTCACGACGCGGTCGGCTTCACGAATGACCTTGTCCTGCGCGAACGAGGGAGCGGCAACCGCGACGACTGCAAACACCATCAAGAAACGCTTCATGCTGCCTCCGTGCGCCCCTGTGGACAGCTGTGGCAGGGGCCGGGTTCCTGAAAAGTTGGCGGACACTAGGGGATCAGCGAGTCGTTTGGAAGACCACCAAAGCGCCGAATTGTCCACTTTCGACGCCACCCCAGATCTTCTCAAGCGCTGAGAATCAGGGCTTCTTCTCTTCGGCCTTCGGCGCTTCAGCAGGCTTGGCTTCCTCGGCCTTCGGAGCCTCCTTGGGAGCATCAGCCTTGGGCGCTTCAGCCGGTGGCGTGGTGTTCGTCGCGGGGGGCGGCGTGGTGGTTCCGTTCGGCGCCGGAGCCGCAGGGTCGCCCGCGGGAGGAGCCGTGTCAGGTGCCTTCTCGGCTTCCTGTTCGGCCTTGTCGAGCATCGACGGGCCAGTCGGAGCAGCCGGCTTGGGCTTCTCAGGCGCAGGCTGGGCCGCCTGCTGACCCGACTTCTGCATCGCCAGAATGCCCTTCACCTTGTTGTCGATCATCTGCTGGTCCTGAGCAGAGGTGGTCGACAGCGCCTTGCACTTCTCGAAGAAGCCAAGCGCCTTGTCCCAGCCGGTCTTGTCGGCAGCGTAGGCCCACGCAGCGCCGCACACCGCGTCGCCCTGATCGGACTTGAGCGAGAGCACCTTCTCGAAGACTTCGCCGGCCTTGAGGCCCTTCTTCGCGTCTTTGCCCTTCTGACCGTCGAGCGCCCAGGCGTACGCGAGGAAGTTCTCGTAGCGGGTGGGATCGAGCTCGGTGGTGCGGCCCAGGTTCTTCTCGGCCGTGAGGTAATCGCGGTAGCTGAGCGCCATCGCGCCGATGTTGAAGAGGCTGGGCGCGAAGTCCTTGTTGAGGCTCACGGCCTTCTGGAACTGGGCGAGCGCGAGGCGCTTCTCCTGCTGCTGCAGGTAGATGAGGCCGAGGTTGTTGTAGACGCCGGGATCCTTCTCATCGAGCTTCTTCGCGTTGATCGAGATGAACTGCGCGAGCGGCAGGTTGCCCTGATCGAAGTAGATGAGCGCGAGGTTCTTGTACGCGTCCGGGTTGTCCTTCGTGCGCGAGAGCACGCGGCGCGCGGTGTCTTCGGCCTTCGTGTAGTTCTTCGCGAGGCGGTAGGCGACGGTGAGGTTGTTGTTCAGCTCGACGTCGAACTCGTTGTCCTTCAGCGCCTCCTCGTAGAGCGCGATCGCCTCGGCGAACTTGTCCTGCAGGCGGTACACGCGGCCGAGGTTGAGCAGCGTCGGCTTGTGCTTCGGGTCGATCTTGTGCGCGGCCTCGTAGCGCGTCTGCGCGTCGCTCAACCGCCCCTGTCGCTCGGCGATGACGCCGAGGTTGTACTGGGTGATGAGGCTGGTCGGCACCTTGTCGGCGACCTTGGTGAACAGCGTGTTCGCCTCGTCGAGGTTGCCGCTGTCGAAGGCCGCGACGCCCTTGTCGAAGTTCTCCTTCGCGCTCGGCAGCTTCGGCGGGGGCGGCGGCGCGACGACGACGTCTTTCTTCTCTTCGACCTTGGGGGTCGTGCAGGCCGTGAGGCCCGAGGCGGTGGCGACGATGGTGAGGGCAGCGATCTTGAGCTTCATTGGCTGTGTTCCTTGTCTCTCTCGTCGGTTCAGCGGCTACCGGCGCCAGCGGCGGGAGCCGCAGCGCTCGGCGTGGGAGCAGGCGCAGGCGCCGGAGCGACCTTCTGCTCTTCAGGTTCCGTCGGCAGCGGAGCATCGTTCGCAGGAGGCGCCTTCTCGAAGCCAGAGGTCACGAAGAACTCGGACCCGCGGTATGAGACGTCGCGCGTCTTGCCGTAGGTTCCCGGCTTGTACTTGTTGAGCTTGTCCTGCGCCGTGAGCGTCCACTCCGTGTAGAGCGTGAGCTCGGTCGACTTGGCGAGGGCCTTCTCGAACGCTTCGACCGACTTCTCTTCCAGCGGGAAGATGTACCGGTTCTCGATTTCGCCGCGGAAGATGTCGAGCTGATCCTGGTCGAAGCCAGGCGGATCTGGCAGCTCGACGAGGCTGGTCGCCAGGTCGGAGTACAGCAGGCCGATTCGGGTGAGCGCCGCGATGCCGTAGTCGGGGTTACCGATGGTCAGCACTTCGGTGTAGCTCTTCTCGAGCTCAGACAGCGTCTTCTGCTTCGCGGGCAGGTCCTTCTTGAAGGTCTTGATCGATTTGAAGCGGAACGCCGTGTACGAGTTCCACGTCGGCTCGAGCTGGAAGAAGCGCGTGTGCGCCGCCGCGAGCATCGCGCGGTCGTTCTTCTTCTCTTCGTCCTTCATCTTCGGGAACGACGCCGTGATGTCCTTCGCGAGGCGGTCCATGCCGGCCGCGTCCTTCAGCTTCTGCGCGATGAGGAACTGGCGGTACTTGATGTCGATCTTCCGCGTGTCGGTGACGCGGGGATCCTTCGCGTAGGTCGTGAGGAACGTGTCGTAGTGCTTGGTCGCGTCGGCGAGCTGGTTGGTCTTCTCGAGCACCAGGCCGATGTTGAACGCGATCTCGGGAGCGTCCTTCTTGTCCTTGAAGCGCGTGACGTAGCGCTTGTAGGCGGCGATGGCCTTGTCGAACTTGCCGACGCCCTCGTACCAGAAGCCGGCGTTGTACTGAGCGTCAGCCACCCACTCCGCCGCCGCCTTCTTCTGCGCCTCACGCTCGGTCTCGAGCGCCTTGATCTCGTCACCCGTGACCGCAGTGCCATCTGGCCACTTCGCGCCGGGCTTCGGCACCTGGAACGTCGAGACGGTCGCGACCTTGGGCAGCTCCTTCTTGGCAGCCTTCGCCGCCTTCTCGGCCTTCTCGCGCGCGTCCTTCTCGTCCTTGAGGAGCTGCTTGATGTTCTCGTAGCCGATCGCCTTGTCGCCAGCGGCGAGGTCGTAGGTCGCGATGAAGTTCTCGTACATCGCGGCCGACTTCTCGAAGCTCGCGAGCTTCTCGTAGAAGAAGGCGAGGCCGTTCTTCACGCGAAGGTCGAACATCGAGTCGGCGTACTCCTTGAGAATGCGCTCGCCGATCTCGATCGACTTGTCCTGCTCGTTGGCTTCACGCGAGATCTCCATCGCGTACACCATCGCGCGGGCGGCGTTCTTCGACTTGGGGAACTCCTTCTGGAACTCGAGGAACAGGTCGCGAGCCTTCTTCACGTCCTTGTCCTTCTTGTAGACGATCTCGTCGACGTACTTGTACTGCGAGCCCTCGACGACGTTGCCGACGCGCGACTTGAAGTCGGGCTTGGCCTTCGCCATCAGCTTCTCGTTCGACTTGAAGATGCGGGCGAGCTTGTTCAGCTCGAGCCACTCTTCCTTCTCTTCGAGAACACCCATCGACAGGTCGGCGGCGTCGGCCGAGCGGCCCTCTTCGGGGTACTTGTTGATGATGTCACCGAAGCGGCGGGCGGCTTCGACGAAGTGGTTCTTGTCGTAATAGATGACGGCCGCCTGGTAGGCGATGTCGACCTCTTCGGCCGTCTTCGGGTAGAGCTGGTTGTACTTGTCGCAGGCCGCGATCAGCGACTGCTCGTACTTGGTGATCGGCTTCTCTTCGAGCTCCTTGATGGAGCGCTTGGTCACCTTCTTCGACTTCTCGACCTTGTCCTTCTTCTTGGTCTCTTCGACGAGCTTGTCGTCCTTGAGATCGCTCTTCTGCAGCACGCCGCGCTCGATCTTGACGAGCTTGTCGTACGAGAGAATCGCGTTGTACGCGGCCGTCTGGCGGTACTTCTCCTGGCTGATCTCCTTCGCCTCGGCGCGGTTGGGAATCTTGAACGCGGTGACCTGATCGTACTGGGTGGCCGCGGCCTCCCACTCCTCGAGGGCCCAGAGAATTTCGGCGTAGTAGTACTTGAGGTTGAAGGCGTGGTCCGAGACGAACTGCTCGTCTTCAGAGACCGCGAAGCCGTCGACGTACTGCTTGTAGATGTCGCGGGCCAGGCGGTACGTGACCACCTGCTTCGTCTTCTGCGCCTCGTTGTGGTACTCGGTCACGGTCGTGCGCATCGCCTCTTCGGCGACGTTGAAGCCGTTGCGGAGCACGTCTTTCTTCGACTTGTTGGCTTCCCACCAGCTCGAGCCCGGGCGGTAGAGCTCGGCGAGCTTCTTCACTTCGGCCTTCACGTTGTCGCGCTGGCGCAGGCCTTCGTACGACTTGATGACGGCCTGCTGGAAGTCGGGCGCCGACTCCGAGTTCGGGTTGTCGTTGAGCAGGTAGCGGAACGACTTGATGGCGTTGTCGTGGTGACCGGCTTCCTGCATGCCGTACGCGAGCTTGCCGATGAGGTTGGTCTGCTTCTTCTTGCCGGCCTTTGCTTTGTAGTAGGCGATGGCGTCGTCGGCGCGGTTCAGCTGAACGAACATGCGCACCGAGTCCTGCAGGGCTTCGTTCTTGAGGTCGGTGAAGACGCGCTCTTTGCCGGCGCCCGCCTTCTCGGCGATCTCGACGGTGTCCTGCAGCTTCTTGAGGGCCTTCTCGTGCTCGCCCGCGTTGAAGTCACACCAGGCCAGCTTGTAGAGCGCGTACGACTTGATGCGCGGGTTGCTCGTGGCGAACGCTTTCTCGAAGTAGCTGCGCGCCTTCTCGAGCACGTTGGCGACGTCGAAGTAGTGGTTGCCGAGCTGCACGTACGTGTCGGGCACGAACTTCGAGCCCGGGTAGCTCTTGAGCAGCTCTTCGTAGCGCTTCACGGCGCCGTCGCGCTTGCCCGTCTCGTACAAGTTGTACGCGAGGTTGAAGAGCACTTCGTCTTTGCGCTCGTACGACGGGTACTCGCGAAGAATCGTCTCGTACAGCCGCATCGTCTCCGAGCGGTAGAGCTCGGACTCGCGGTGATCCTCTTTGGGCTCGGACACCTTCTCACCACGGTTCTTCTTCTCGTCAGCGTCCTTCTGCTGCTCGAAGAACTTGAGCATCTCGCGGCGGTAGAGGTAGCGCGACTTGTCCCAGTAGAGCTCGGCGAGCTGGAAGAGCAGCTCGGACTTCTGCGGGTTGCCGTCTTCGATCTTCGGGATGATCTTCTTCGCCGACTCGATCTGCTCGTCGCGCTTCTTGTCGGCGATGGCTTCACGCTCGACGTCTTCGGCCTTCATCTTCGGGTTCTCGCGCGCCTCGAGCTTGGCGGGGCCCTTTCGCTCCTCGGGCTTCTTGGCGGCCGCTTCAGCAGCCTTCTTCGCGGCCTCGGCCGCCTTCGGGTCGGTCTTCGCCGCGGCTGGAGCCTTCGCCCCACCCTTCTTCGCAGCCTGCGCGTTGGCGTCGATCGAGCTCAGCAGCATCGCTGCGGCTGACATGGAAGTGAGCAGTCGGGAGTGAAACAGCTTCATTGCGGCTCCTGTCGGAGTTGAGGCTTGAGCCGACCGTCACTGTCGGCTGAAAACGGCGCGGACCCTACACCACGGGTTTGATGGAAAGAAAGGGTGCCAGCCGTGGCCAGCACCCTCTGAAACACGAGCGTTTCGGAAGGCTTGGACGCCCTCCGAGGCGCGCTGGTTCTGCTAGTTCTTGCCGACCGGGCAGCCGCGCTTGAGCGTGTACTGGTAGTACCCGATCTCGTCGCGCCAGAACTCGCCCTGGAAGCGCCAGTAGTTCCAGTTCTCGGCCGGCATCTGCGGGCGATAGAGCGTCTGCTTCTTCAGCACGGTGTTCTGATCGCTGCCCGACTCGGCGAACTCCTTCTCGGCCTTGGCGACCTCGAAACGGATGATTTCGGCCTGGTCACCGAAGCCCTTGATGGTGCGGTAGGCCTCCTGAATGCGGTTCTTCGCGGTCTGGCCTGCGACCTGCTCGAGGGTGCCGCGGTTCTGGTCGAGGTACGAGATGAGCTCGTTCGACAGCTTCGCGCTCTTCCACGACTGAATGCCGTCGATGGTGGCCTTCTCGGAGTCGATCGACTTCAGCATCGAGAACAGACCCAGCATGCGCTCGTTCGAGCGAACCCAGTTCAGCACCGGCTTGGGCAGCTTGTCGGAGTCGGTCGTGTCGACGAGCTTGAAGAAGTAGGCGTTGTCCTTCGCCTCGCCTTCGACGATCGGCTTCAGCGCTTCGGCCATTGGCAGGTAGATCTTCTCGTACTCGACCAGCGCCGACTTCGACTCTTCGTAGAGGCAGGCGA
>JBEOKA010000247.1:0-4133 GCA_040275325.1 Myxococcaceae bacterium
CTGACCGAAGCGCTCGCTCGCCTCGAGGTGGCGCTCGACGAGGCGGCGTGAGGGCGCCGCGCCTTGCTCGTTCGCCATCGTCTCCGAACCATCGTCGGCACCCCGCGAGCTCCATCATGCAGCTCTCGACGTCGTCGCTGGGCGCGGGGTGATGCTCGAACGAACATGCAGTCGTCAGAGCGGCTCCCGGCAGCTCTTCCCTGGCACGACGTCGCCGACGAACTTCGGAAACCACGCGAGCAGCTCGTCGAGAAAGGCCTTCGCGCCGGCGGGCGTGAACTCGCGGTCGGGCCACGCGACGAGCACGCGCGCGTCGGCGCCGACGACGTTCGGCAACACCCGCACCAACCGGCCAGCGTCGAGGTCGTCACGCACGACCACGACGGGCATGAGGGCGATGCCCAGACCCCCGAGCGCCGCCGCGCGCAGCAACGGCAGGTCGTTCGAGACGAATGCACCGTTCACGTGCACGCGACCGCCATCGAGCGTGGGCCACGCGCTCGCGGGCAGTCGGTCAGCTGTGAAGTTCACCAGACAGCGGTGGCGGCGCAGGTCGGCGCGCGTGCGCGGCGTACCGTTCGCCTTCAGCCACGCGGGTGACGCGACGGCCACGCGCAGGTCGTGGGCCACGCGACGAGTCACCACACCGGGCGTGTCGACCGAGCTCGCGCGCAGGGCGACGTCGAAGTTGTCCTTCACGAGGTCGACAAGGTCGCTCGTCACCAACACCTGCACCTGCACATCGGGGTGGCGGGCCGCGAAGTCGGCGATGAAGTGGTGAAATTCGCGCCCGAGCCCATGCGGCACCGAGACGCGAACGGGCCCCTTCGGCGCGCCACCGGGCTCGAGCCGAATGGCGTTCTCGGCGAGCGACACCGCCTCGAGCGCCGAGCGGGCGTGGCTGACGAACCGGGCTCCGGCATCGGTGAGCGCGATGGAGCGCGTGGTGCGCCTCAACAGCCGCACGCCCAGCTTCGCCTCCAGCCGCATCAGGCGCCGGCTCACCGTGGCCCTGGGCAGCTGAAGCTCGGCAGCCGCGCGCGTGAGCGAACGCGAGTCGACAACCCGAATGAAGCTGGCCAGCTCCGAGGTCTCGGGCGCTTCGGGCAGTTGGTTCATTTGCTGTCAGCTCTTTCTCATTGGTGCACGTTTGCAGCGAATACCCGAGGGGTTACTCCAGCCCGCATCTCGCCGTCACCAGGAGTCACCATGAAGCCAACCGTCATCGCCTATTGGGTCGCGACCTCGCTGCTCGTGCTCACCTTCGTCTCGGGCGGCGTGATGGACCTGCAGCAAACGCCCGAGATGCTCGAGGGCATGAAGGCGCTCGGTTACCCCGCGTACTTCGCCACGCTGCTGGGGCTGTGGAAGCTGTCGGGCGCGCTCGCGCTCGTGGTGCCTGGCTTCGGGCGCGTGAAGGAGTGGGCGTACGCGGGCATGTTCTTCGACCTCACGGGCGCGGCCGTCTCGCACGCCGCCGTGGGAGACCCGCTCGGCAAGGTGCTCGTGCCCCTGGTGTTGACGGGCGTGCTCGTCGCGTCGTGGGCACTGCGCCCATCATCGCGCCGCGCGGTGCTGCCCGCCTCTGCCTTGCTCGCCTGAGGCAAGAGGACGCGGGCTGGTCGAAGGGCTCGCGGCTCATTGCCAGGACCATCAGCGTTCGTCCGCACTGTGCTCGTCGCGGCTGGGCAATCGCATCTGCAGCTGGTCCGGCGTTCTGCCATCGACTCGCGGGTTTGAAGCATGATCAGGACGCGCGGCCGCCCTCTTCGCGGCGCGCGCTGGTCTGCGATGCGCCTCGCGGGGCGGCTGACGTTGCTCGGCGCCCGCGACGTGAAGCCCGAGAAGTCCCTGCTGGGGCTCACGGCACGTTGAAGACGTACTCGTACTTCGGCACGCGGTCGGCCGAAGGCTCGAGCGATTCGACGCCCGCAGCCCAGAGCGAGGCCAGCTCGTCGCCCGTGTACGTCGCGTCGACCCGGCCCACCGTCGCGTCCCACGAGACGAGGTCGACGCTCACGTTGCTTAGCGTGCGCAGCTCGAACACGGCGCACTTGTGGTCGACCTCGTCGAGGCTGGCCGCCGTCGCCCACCCCAGCCAGGCGCACCGCGTGTCGAGCGGCAACGGGCTGGTCACACGAATGCGCTCGAACGCCACGTTCTTGAGCACTCCGGCCATCGACACGGTCGCGTAGACGGGGCTGCCGTAGCGCTTCATGGCCAGCACCGCGCCGGCGAGCAGCTCATGGGGGGTGCTGGCCTTCGCCGACTGCCAGGTGCCCGACGGGTTGCCTCGCGGGAAGACCGCCGACGAGGCCTCGTTTCCCTCGAGGCAGGCCGGGTTCGGCGCGTGCGTGAAGACGTCGACGCCGAAGCACATGTTGGCCGAGCTCACGAACGAGACGCCACGCTTCAGGCCGACCCACTCGATGGCGTGACAGCCGTAGTCGCCACGCCACGTTCCATTCGGAGCGACGTCACACGAGGTCGAGAACGGCGCGGGGGTGGGCGCGTACGTCACGGTGGGAAGCAGCGGCGGCACGAGCACGCCCGCGTCGGCACGGGGCACCTGCGTCAACGAGAGCGCGATGAGGGTCATCAACATGGTGGGCTCCTTTCCCCGACGTCAGTTGCACTTGTCCGTCGGGCGACAGACGGGCGCGAAGGGGTTGGTGGCGAGGTGCAGCTTGCAGCAGTTGCTCGCGCACTGACCGCCGCGGGTGCAGGTGGTGCCCAGCGTCTTGAGCGGCTTGCAGGTGTTCTTCCCGATGCCCACGACGGCGCCCGTGTCGCACCACTGGTTGCTGCCGCAGTCACCGTCGTTTCGACACACGCACTCGCCCGCCATGCCACACGCCGCGTTGCTGCACTTGCCGACGGAGCACTCGAGGTCGGTGGTGCACGCGCCGCCGAGCGACTCGCTTCGCGGCCGCACGCAGTCTCCACACTCGAGCACCACGTTCGTTCCCGAGTGAACGCGGCCGTCGCAGCAGCTCTGCGTCGACGGGTTGTAGAGAGCCGAGCCGCTGCAGCAGGCCCGGTTGGCCGTCTGGTAGCAGACGCCGTTGCACACGCCGTCGTACTGGGTGCCGCACAGCTGCCCGCCAAGGCACTTCGCCTCGGCCGTGTTGAAGCACACGCCGTCACACGACGCGTTGTAGAGGTCCTTGTTGCAGAGCACGCCGTCGTAGCAGCGACGCGGGCCACCGGTCGGGTAGCAGGTGTTGCCGCACAACGACTCGCCCTGCTGGCAGACGTGGCCGCGAATGCACGTCTCGGTGGCAGGCGAGTAGCAGCCATCGCCGCAGACCTCTTCACCGGCGCCGCACGTCGGGCCGGGCGCGTTGCAGTCCTGCCCCTGCGCGCAGACGATGTTGCCGTCGCAGTAGTGCGTTCGGGTGTCGAAGCAGTTGCCCCAGCACATGCCCGCGTTCGCTCCGAAGAGCAGGTGACACTGGCCGTCGAGCACCGGGTCGGTGCATTCGGCGAGGTTCGCCGCGCACGTCATGCCGCAACGAATCTCACTGAACTCACAGACGACGGCGTTGCCGAAGGCGTCGACGTGACACTTCTCGCCCCACGCATCGCTGTAGCAACAGAGCGGGTCGGAAAAGCTGCCGCCACACGTGCGGTAGCCGATGTCGCAATACGGCGTCTGGTCGCGAGCCGGCGTGCAGCCCACCATCAACAGGCCCTGCTGCGACTTCGACACGGCCTCGGGTGCCTCGGTGCGCTGCGTGACGCCGCACGCGAGCGCCTGGAACACCACACAGGCGAAGAACGTCATTCGGGTGAAACGCATGGCTTCGTCTCCAGCCGGGCGAGGCGGGGGAAGATTCCCACCGCGAGTCGGGCGCCCGTCTTTCGCGTCGCCGTCGAAAATGCTGACACGGCACGGGCGATGTCAGATTTCGCAGGGCCGTCGCGAACCACCGGGTCGATGCAACCCGTGCCCACCGCTCCCCTCGGCGCCGCGCCTGCCATGCCGGGCCTCTCTCGTGGCCAGGCGTGGAGATTGTCGGTAAGCCGCCCGCGCATGCAGGACGCCGAGCATCAGGCCCTCGTCCGCCAGGCGCTCGCCCGTGAGCCGGCCGCCGTGCGCAGCCTCGTCGACCTGCTGACGCCCGTGGTGC
>JBEOKA010000248.1:0-29146 GCA_040275325.1 Myxococcaceae bacterium
CACCTTCGCGCGCGCGAACGCTGTCTCTGACACCGGCGCCGCCGCCACGCCCACGCCGAACGAGAGCCGCTGCAGCGTCGCCGCGAAGGTGGAGCGCCCGAGCTGCTCGAGCATCGCCTCCATCACCAGCACCGCCCCTGGCTCCTTCGGCCAGTCGTTCACGCCGCGTGGCGCCAACACGTGCTTCGCCGCGGTGCCGACCACGTAGTCGATGTCGAGCGCGGTCAACGTGCGCAGCACCGCGAGCTTCCCCAGCTGCTCGAGGTGCCAGAACAGGCCGGGCGCGCCGACGATGGCGTGCCGCGCGAGCCGCAGCGACGTCACCAGGCCCGCGTCACTGAAGACGGGCTGTACCGCCTGCGTGCGTGCGCTCTCGGAGAGCGGGCCGAACATTCTGAAGCGCTCCGCCTCGACCAGGCGGTGCTCGCTCGCCAGCCACTCGGCCAGCGGGTCGCCCTGCTCTTTGAGGAAGTCGCCGAACACCGCCAGCGCCTCCCCATCGAAGGGTCGCTGCGCCAGCGTCGCCTCGAGGCCCGCGTGTCTGGCGACGACGAGCGGCCGCTCCCGCAGCGCCAGCACGAGCCCCGTGGGGAAGACGAGGTGGTCGCCGTCGACCAGCGCATACGAGCTGTCCAGGTCGAGCGGCCGCCCGCTGAGCGAACACGGCACCGCGCCCGGGCGGTCGGCCCACACCTTCGGCTCCCCCCGCAGCAGCCCCACCAGCACGTCGTGCCCCGAAGGCACGTCGACCTGCAGCCGACAGCGCGACGAGCGGCCGATGCGCAGCGGCGCCGCTTCGGACAATTGAAAGCGCGCGCCGAGCCGGTTCGAGTCGGGCGCGTTCGGTGGCACGGCGACGACCTCGGCGAACACCAACGTATGGTCGCACGAAGCCCGCGAGTACGGTCGCCCCATGAAGCGCGCCTTCGTCGTCGACACGTTGGTGGTGGTGCTGCTCGCCAGCGCGGCCTTCCGGCTCGGCGCCAACGTGCTCGCGATGAAGGCCCTGCAGGCCGTGACGCCGACCTTCGTCGTCAGCGGCCCCGACGAGCTCAGCCAGTTTCAGCGGCACGTCGGGTGGGCGTTGGGCCTGATGCCGGTGCTGGCCTGGGTGGGCCTGTTGCCGCTCTACCGACGCTCCGAGCCCCGCCTGGGTCGTCGCCTCGTCTCACTGGCGCTGCCCATCACCATCGGCGCGCTGGTCGCGGTGGGCACGGTCTCGTGGGTGCGCGCGATGGTCTCTGAGATGACGAGCGTGGGACCAATCCTGGGGCCCTCGGTGCTGCCGCTCTGGCCCTGCGTGCTCGGCGCGGCGCTTTCGGCAGGCCTCATGCTCGCGCTCAACCTCCAGCCGCGACCACCCGTGTAAGCTCAGGCCCATGGGACGAATTCTCGCGCTGGTGCTGGGCCTCGCCGTGCTGGGCGGCATCGCGTGGAAGGTGATGTCCGGCGGTGCCACGAGGCCGGCCGTCGAGACCGATGAGCCCTCGGCGCCGAAGCGGCAGCTCGACAACGTGCGCGGCGCGGCGAACCGCATCGAGACGAACGACCAGCAGCACGTCGATGACGTCGAGAAGAAGGCCTTTGGCAACGAGTGAGGCTCCGCCACTGGACCATTCCTCTGCTGTACGCGGCGGGGGCCACGGTGTGGATCTTCGCGACCGACGGCGTCGTCGACGCGCTCTCGAGCGACAAAGACACCCTGCAGTCGTTGCAGCTGCTCAAGGGCCTGCTCTTCGTCGTGCTCAGCGCGGCCTTGCTGGCGTTGCTCGTTCAACGTGAACGGCGCGCCCGAGAGGCGCTCGAGCGCCACGTCGAGGAGCAGCGCGTGCTCACCCAGCTCGTGCAGCGGTGTGAAGACCTCTCGCGCTCGGCGACCACGACGCGCGCGCTGGCGCAGGCGGTCTGTGAAGCGGTGCGCGAGGTCGAGGGCGTCGACTCGGTGTTGGTTCGCCTCGGGTTGGGGAGCGACCGCGAGTACCCGGGTGCGGCAGGCGCGACCGAAGACCAGCTGCGCAAAGACCTCTCGACCATCACCGCTTCGGCCGAGGGCGCGAGGGGTTTCGAGGCACTCGTCGCCCGGGGGGAGCGGTTTCACGCCACCACCGCTGCGCTCGGCATCACGCTCCCGGGCGTCGAGGCGCTGCTGCTGGTCGCGCTCGGACGGCCAGCGTTCGGCGTGCTGGGCGTGCGTGCGAGGGGCGCGGCCCACTTCACGGCAGCCTGGGTCCACGCCATCGAGCGGGTGGGCCTCGCCGTCGAAGCAGGCCTCAACCGGCTCGAGGTGCGCGCCACGCTCGACACCTTCCTCGAGAAGGTGCCCATCAGCGTGACGGTCTTCGACGGTGAAGGTCGCCTTCGCCTCATCAACGCCGAGGCGCGCGCCCGGGCGGCTGGCGTCTCACCTGCCCTGACGATGAATGAGCGGGTCTCGGAGCGCCACGAGGTCTTCGCGGCCATCGCCGCAGCCCATGCGACGGTGAGGCGTACCAACAGCCCCGTGCTCGCCACGCACCGCATCAACGGGCGCACCTACGACGCCACCCACGTGCCGCTCCCCGACTCGGCTGGCCGCGTCGACTCGGTCGCCATGCTCGCGCGTGACATCACCGACGAGGTGGCGCTCAGAACGGCCCTGCGCGCGCTCACCACCGAGTCGATGCGGCTGCGCGAAGAGGAGCAGGCCCGGCTCTCGCGCGACCTGCACGACGACCTCGGCCAGCGCCTCACCGCGCTCAAGCTGCAGCTGCGCGCCATCGAGCGCGTCGTGTCGGACCTGCCCTCGATGCCCGGGGGCCTGGTCGACCGCGTCGTCGAAGCCTCGGCGCTCGCCGACGAGACGGTGCTCGACGTGCAGCGCATCAGCCAGGCGCTGCGGCCCGCGGCCCTCGAGGCGCTCGGGCTGTCGGCGGCGCTGCGTGACGAGGTGGCCGCGTTCTCGCGTCGCAGCGGCGTCGCCTGCACCACCTCCATCGACGACCTCGCGGTCGAGCCGCTCGTCGCCACCCAGGCGTTCCGCATCGCGCAGGAGGCTCTCACCAACGTCGCGCGACACGCCGGGGCGAAGCAGGTGCACGTTCACCTCCACCGGCGCGACGGCCCGCTCGTGCTGCAGGTCGAAGATGACGGCGTGGGCTTCGACCCGTCGCAGCGCCTGAGCCTCGGCCTGCTCAGCATGGACGAGCGCGCGCGCCAGGTGGGTGGCAAGCTCGACCTCGAGCGACGGGCCGAAGGCGGCACCGTCGTGCGGCTGACCATCGGGGGCCACGCATGACGAGTCGACCGGTGCTGCTCGTCGATGACCACGAAATCGTCCGACGCGGGCTCGCCGCCCTGCTCCGCGCCGAATTGCCCGAGGTCGTCATCTCGGAGGCGTCGACGGTGGCCGAGGCCCTCGAGCTCGTCGCGCGCGAGAAGTTCTGCCTGGTGGTGCTCGACCTGAACCTGCCCGGCCGCAGCGGCTTCGAGCTGCTCGAGCAGGTCGCTTCGACGCTGCCGGTGCTGGTGCTCAGCGGCTACCCCGAGAGCGGCTTCGCGGCACGCGCGCTCAAGCAGGGAGCGCGGGGCTACGTCACCAAGGCCACCGCCGCCACCGAGCTCGTCAGCGCGGTGCAGCACGTGCTCGCTGGCAGACGGTACGTGTCACGGGCCCTCGCTGAGGCGCTGGCCGACGCGGTGGTCAGTGACGACCCCAACCCGGTGTCACGGCTGTCTCACCGCGAGCTCGAGGTCATCAGGCTCATCGCCCAGGGGCGCTCGCTGCGCGAGATTGCGCTCGAGCTGAACCTGTCTGAGAAGACCATCGGCACCTACCGCGCGCGGCTCGGAGAGAAGCTGGGGCTCAAGACGAACGTCGACCTCACCCGCTTCGCGCTGCAGCACCAGCTCATCGACGCCTCGTAGCTGTCAGGTGAACACCCGACACGGGTTTGGTGGGTTTCCCCGACGAGGTGGCGCACGGTGGCTCGCTACATCTGAAGGCATGAACTCGAGCGCTGAGGGGCTTCACGAGCTGTTCGAGCCGGTGAGCACGCCGCACGACCTGCAGGCCGCCATCGGCCGGCTCAAGGAGTTGCTCCAGCTCGACGGGCTCGGAGCGCTGCTGCACCCGCTCTCTGGCACCGAGGTGATGGTGGTCGCCGAGGGCGTGAGCGCAGAGCTGGTCGAAGCCACGGCCGCCTCGCTGGTGCCAGCGACCTCGACGTGCGTCGTCGCGCGGCCACAAGACGTGGGCTGCGAGCTCGCCGCGCAGCTCTGCGCCGAGGGCGTCTCGGTCTGTCTGTCGGCGCTGGCGTCACGGCCTGGCGACGTCGACGGGCGGCTCGTGGGCTTCGTTCGGCGCGAGCGCGTGACACGCGAGCTGATGCGTCGGTTCGAAGCGGCCTCGCGGTGGATCGCCGAGACCCATCGGCGACTGCGACACATCGCCCCGCTCGTCGACCAGGCGTGGGTCGACGCCGCGCTGTCGGCGTTTGAGTCGGCGGTGGTGCTGGTCGACTCGCAGGGCGTGGTGCGGGGCGCGAACGATGAGGCGTGCGCGCTGCTGCCAGCGCTGCACGTGGGCGGCCGGCTCTCGAAGCTGGTGGGCGACGTGCCCGGGGAGACGCCCCGGCGGGTCGAGCTGCCGAGCGGCCTCTTCGAGGTGTCGCAGCAGGCGCTGCGTGGCCACGAGGGCGCGCTGGTGCGGCTGCAGCCTGCCAGCGTCGCCGATGAGCGCCGGCAGCAGGCGACCGAAGCGGGGCGGCTCCAGACGCTGGGCGCGCTCACGGCGACGCTCGCCCACGACCTCAACAACATGCTGCTGCCGCTGGTGCTGGCCGCCGACTCCATCAACACCGCCGCCTCGCCAGCCGAGCTGAAGGAGGAGACGACCCTCATCGTCGACTCGGCGACCCGCGCGGCCGCGATGGTGCGTGAGCTGCTCGACTTCGACCGCGGCACGGTCGCCAGCATCGGCCCCGTCGACGTCACCGCCACCGTGCTGCGAGCGCTGCGGCTGGTGCGACGGCTGCTGCCCGGCTCCGTCGTGCTGTCGTCGCAGCTCGCTGAGGTGTCCCGCGCCATCGTCGGAGAGAGCGACCTCGTGCGGGCGGTGGTGAACCTGTGCGTGAACGCCCGCCAGGCGATGCCGCGCGGTGGCACGCTGACGGTCTCGGTGCGCGAGGTGTCGCTCGACGAGCCTCGCCAGGGCGCGTGGTCGAGGCTCGACGCGGGCTCGTGGGTCGTCATCGAGGTCACCGACACGGGCACCGGCATCGAGCCCACCCGCCTGAGCCGGCTGTTCCGACGGTTCGAGACGACCCGGGCGCAGTCGGGCGGCCACGGGCTGGGCTTGTCGATGGTGAGAGACGCGCTCGACCGGGCGAGAGGTGGCGCCGAGGTGGAGTCGACTCCGGGCGAAGGCACGGTGGTGCGGCTGTTCATGAGACCGGTGCAGCCACACTGAGCCGCAGAGCAGCGGCGGGTGCAACGCACCGAGCTTGAGCGCCACCTGCCTCCGAGCACAGCGCGCGAGGCTGAGCCGAGAAGGGACCTCGCGTTCACGCCGCGGGTGATGGGAATACTCCCTCGTCGCGAACGCGCGATACGTGTGGGCCCGTGCCACGGAGGAGCCCTCCACCTCGACTTCATGTGCCGAGCACGCGTTCGGCGCACGCCGACCGGTGCGGCAGGAGCGACTCCGCTGAGCGCCCGCTCGAGACGACACCGCACCGCTGAGCCCAACCGGGAGCGGCCAGCCGTTGCGGATCAGCCGGCGTCGGCGATCCACCAGCCGTTGCTCCGCCACTCAACTCACTGACCGTCTGCGAGCCGCCGGGCATCCACCATCCACCGGCTGGCGAGCTCAGCGGGAAGGTCGCCTCGCCGCACGGCCGCCAGCAGCCGGTCATCGAGCGACAGGCCTTCGGTCTCGAGCACCACCGGCGGTGGCGGCGTCTCATTGCCGCGCAGGTGCCGACGCAGCGCCTCGGTCGGCAGCAGCAGCTCGGCGGCGTGCACGAAGCGCGAGCCGTTCGCCACCAGCCGCAGCGAGAGCACCGCCGACAACGACTCCGAGAGCCGCCGCCGCGCGCGCTTCGAGTCGAGCGCCGCGAGCTTGTGCAGCGTCGCCGCCGCCGACAGCCCGCGCTGGGTGACGAAGACGAGCTGGCCTTCGGACGCGAGCTCGAGCGCGAGGTGCGCGGCGGCCTCATCGTCGACGAGGTCGAGCCCCACGACGGCGTTGGGCAGCGTGCGGGCGGTGACGGCGAAGGCCGCGAGCGAGCTGTCGGTGTGCAGCTCGACCTGTCGCACCGGCCCACGAAGCGCGGGCCACGACACGGGCTCCTCGAGGGTGACGACCTCTGAGGCGCGCAGGCTGAGCAGACCCGTCAACACCGTGCTGCGCCCCTGCCCTGCCGGACTCGCCACGACGACGAGGCCACGGCTGATGCGCGAGAGCGGCTCCAGAACCTCGGGCGGCAGGGCCGGCTGCGGCGCCACGAAGTGCGTGCGAATCGAGAGCGAGCGCTCTCCACGCTCGGTCAGCGCCGTGAGTCTAAAGCGGCCGAAGCCCTGGACCGAGAAGCCGGCGACGAGCGCGCCTTCACGCTCGAAGCGCTCACGGGTCGAGGCATCGAGCAATGTGGTGAGCACGTCTTCGAGGCCGCTCGCCGTGAGCGCGGCCCCCACCACGCGCCGGCCAAACGCGCCATGGAGCGCCAGCGGCTGGCCCATCACCAGCGAGAGGTCGGTGGCGCCCTCGCTGCGCGCCAGCTCGAGCCACGAGAGCACGTCGACATCGGCGGGCGGCGGCGCGGGCGGCTCGGCGACGGCAGGCGCCCCCACCGGAAGGGCCACGGGCTCACGCCACGTCGGCGTCAGCACCAGCAGCTCCTCGGGGAACTGGGTGGCTCGCAGCGCCGCGCTCTCGATGAGGTTGAGCAGGTCTTCGTCCCACCCGCCCTGCAGCAGCGCCCGCGCGGACGCCTTCGTCGTCGCGTTGAACTGCCGCGCGATAATGCGCACGGGCAGCGAGCCGAAGAAGTGCCGGCCCGAGCCCACGCGGTCGAGCACGCCACCATCGAAGAGCCGTTGCGCCGCCCGCTCGTCATCGAGCGCGATGGTGGCCAACTCGAGGAACCGCGCGGGGAAGACGTCTGCCTCCCCCGGCTCGACGTCGAGCCCACCGAAGGGCGTGCCGCATTGGTTCACGCAGTCGATGAGCGCGCAGGCGGCGGCCTCGTCGAGCACCCCAGTGTGGCTGGTTCGCGCGCGCGCCTCGTCGAACGCGCCCTCGTCGAAGAAGCGGCGAAACGTCTTCCCCGGTCGGGTGGAGGCGCTCTGCACCACGGCCCCCAGGTCGTTGGGCTCCATGCAGCGGGCGGTGACGCCAGAGAGAATGAGCTCGGCCATACGCGCTCGTTAGCTCGCCGGCCACGCCTCGTCGTGTTGCACATTCATAAGTCATGGCTTATATGTATCGCCACCATGAGCGCACTCCTCGAAGACCGGGTGTTCCAGGCGCTCGCCGACCCGAGCCGTCGCGCCATCTTCGAGTCGCTGACGAAGGGTGAAGCCGCGGTGAAGGAGCTGACCGACCGCTTCGACCTCTCGCAGCCAGCCATCTCGCAACACCTGGCGACGCTGCGTGACGCGGGGCTGGTGAACGGCCGCCGTGAAGGCCGCTGCGTCTACTACCGGGTCGAGCCCAAAGGCCTGAAGCCGCTCGTCGAGTGGATCTCACATTACCGCGCGTTCTGGACCGAGCGCGTCGGCCGCCTCGAGAAGCTGCTGGAGACCATGGACGAATGAAACCCACCGACAAGACTGACCGTTCGCAGACCGATGCCATCACCTTCGAGTTCGACCTGCCGCACGCGCCGAAGAAGGTGTGGCGCGCGTTGACCGACCCGGTGCTGCTCGCCGAATGGCTGCTGCCCGTGACGGGCTTCTCACTCGAGCCTCGAGCCGCGTTCACCTTCAGCGCGCCGCCGATGCCGGGGTGGGACGGCGCCGTGAAGTGCCGACTCCTCGAGAGCCGCGAGCTCGAGAAGCTCAGCTATGCGTGGGCGGTCGGCGACATGGGGCTCGACACCGTCGTCACCTTCACGCTGACGGCCACGCCGACGGGCACACGGCTCGTGCTGGTGCAGTCGGGCTTCAAGCCCGAGCAGAAGCAGAACTTCGGTGGAGCGCGGTACGGCTGGACCCTGATGGGCGGGAAGCTCATCGAGCTGTTGGGGAGACTCTCGTGAACTTCGTTCGACGCTTTCATCGGTGGGTGTCTGCTGCTTTCACGCTCGCGTTCCTCGCGAACCTCGTCGCGATGGCGATGTCGCAAGGCCAGCAGCCTCCCGCGTGGATTACCTATTCGCCGCTCCTGCCGCTCTTTCTGCTGCTGGGCACTGGCGTGCCGATGCTGGTCCAGCCGCTGCTCAAAGGCTCCAAAGAGAAGTGACGGCTATTCGAGCCGCTGCGCGCGACGCGTCGGCTTCACCGCGAGGTATTGCTTCGGCCACACCAGCGAGTCGACGCCCTGCTCCTGCGCGTGACGGTGCACGAGCGACGGGTCAGAGAGATGAGGCCGGGCCAGCGCGCACAGGTCGGCGCGGCCCGAGGCGATGATGGTGTTGGCGTGGTCGGCGCCTTGAATCGCTCCGACGGCCATCACGGGAATGCCCGCGCCCAGCTTCACCGCCTCGGCGAAGGGCACCTGGTACATGCGGCCGTACTCCACCTTCGACTCGGGCACGTTGCCGCCCGACGACACGTCGATGACGTCGCAGCCGCGGGCCTTGAGCGCCTTCGCCACCTCGACGGTGTCTTCCACCGTCATTCCATCTTTCCCCAGCCAGTCACTCGCCGACACGCGCACCGACATCGGCTTGTGCTTCGGCCACACCGCGCGCATCGCGTCGAACACCTCGAGCGGGAACTTCATGCGGCCTTCGAGCGAGCCACCGTACGCGTCGGTGCGGCGGTTCGAGAGCGGCGAGAGGAACTCCGAGAGCAGGTAGCCGTGCGCCATGTGCACCTCGACGAGGTCGAAGCCCGCCGCCTCGGCCCGCTTCGTCGCGTCGACGAAGGCCTGCTTGATGCGCGCGAGGTCGTTGGTGTCCATCGCCTTCGGCGTGTGCCAGCCGGCGTCGAACGGAATGGCCGAGGGCCCCAGCGTCGGCCACGGCTGCTCGTTCGGCTTCAGCGGGCCATCGCCCTCCCACGGGCGCTGACAGCTCGCCTTACGGCCGGCGTGCGCGAGCTGAATACCGATGCGCGCGTTGGAGTGCTCGTGCACGAAGCCCGTCACGCGCTTCCACGCCGCGAGCTGCTCGTCGTTCCACAACCCCGCGCAGCCGTGCGTGATGCGGCCTTCGGGCGAGACGTTCGTCATCTCGGTCATGACGAGCCCCGCGCCTCCAACGGCCCGGCCGCCCAGGTGCACCAGGTGCCAGTCGTTCGGCACGCCGTCCTTCGCGGAGTACTGACACATCGGAGAGACGACCACGCGGTTCGGCAGCTCGAGCTCACGCAGCTTGAACGGCGCGAACAGCGGCGGCGGCACCGAGCCATCGGCGTTCAGCTTCGTGCCGTGCTCTTTGGCGAACCACGCATCGACCTGGTCGACGAGCTTCGGGTCGCGCTGCTTCAGGTTCGCCCACGTGATGCGCTTGCTGCGCGTCATCAACGAGAAGGTGAGCTGCAGCGGGTGCAGGTTTGCGTAGCGCGCGGAGTTCTCGAACCACTCGAGGCTCGTCTGCGCGGCCTTCTGAAGGCGAATCACCTCGGGCTTGCGCTCCACTTCGTAGCGGGCGAGCGCCTTGCCGACGTTCAGGCCTTCCTTCACGAAGGCGTCGCGCAGGGCGATGGCGTCTTCCATCGCGAGCTTGGTGCCCGAGCCGATGGAGTAGTGCGCCGTGTGCACCGCGTCTCCCATCAGCACCGTGTCGCCGCGCACCCACGACTCGCAGCGAATGGTGGGGAACGTGCGCCAGATGCTCTTGTTGGGACAGAGGCGGTGACCGCCGAGGTCTTCGGCGAACAGCTTCTCGAGGAAGGCGACGCTCTCGGCTTCGCTCATCGTGTCGAGGCCGGCCTTGCGCCAGACCGACTCGTGGCACTCGACGATGAAGGTCGAGATGGCGCCCGAGGGCTGCATCGGCGTCTTCGTGAACGGGTACGCGTGCACCTGGAAGAGCCCGTGCGGTGAGTTCTTGAAGAGGAAGGTGAAGGCCGTCAGCGGCTTGGTGGTGCCGAGCCAGGTGAACTTGCACTTGCGCCAGTCGAGCGAGGGCTTGAAGTCGGCCGCGTAGCGCTCACGAATCGGGCTGTGCACGCCGTCGCAGGCGATGACGAGGTCGGCTTTGGGGAGTGGGTCGGCCGGCAGCTCTTCCTGGAAGTGCAGCTTCACGCCGAGCTGCGCGCAGCGCTCGTGCAGAATCGCGAGCAGGTCTTTTCGGGAGAGGCCGCAGAAGCCGTGGCCCGTCGAGGTGGTGACCTTTCCGTTCGCGTGCACCTCGATGTCGTCCCAGTAGGCGAAGCGCGACTCGATGGCGCGGTAGCTCTCGGCGTCTGCCGCCTCGAGCGTGCCCAGCGTCTCTTTCGAGAAGACGACGCCCCAGCCGAAGGTGTCGTCGGGCTTGTTCTTCTCGAAGACGTCGACCTCGAGCGAGGGGAACTGCTTCTTGAGCAGCAACGCCGAGTACAGCCCCGCGGGACCACCACCGATGCAGACCATGTGCATGGCGCGCGAGTTAGCGCGGCTGGTGCGCGCTGTCGCTCACGTCACGAGGCGAGTTTCTGACGCAGGTGCTCAGCGAAGAAGGTGCGCGAAGTCACCGCTTCTTCGGAGCCGGGCGAAGCAGGCGGTTCTCCACGCCCTGCAGCACCTGCACGAGCGCACGCCACGACGGAGGAAGCGCCTCGAGATCCGCAACGGTGACGGTGTTGGAGCCCACGGTGATGATCAGCCGCGAGGCACTCATCGGACCTGCTGGCAGCGGCGCGGCGGTGAACGGCGTCAGCTGCCCTGAGAGCTTCGACAACTCGAGGTGCTCGGTCTCGGTCAGCGCGCCGCGAACGGGAGCGACGGCGTAGTCGGTGCGCTGTTGGCGCGTGACGGCTCCTTCAGCAGTCACGTCGAGGCTGACCGTGTCGAACCGGCTGCCCCGGCTCAGCGTCATGGGCGGAAGCGCCGGCCGCTGGGAGACGATGAGCGTGAGCGCGAGTGAGAGCACGTGAGGAGGCTGCCACGCGAGCCCCGACAACGGGAGCGCCGGCTTCTTCGTCACACCGCAGGTCGGCGTCATTCAGGGGCTGTGGACGAACATCGGCCCACGCGGCGGCAGGCCAGACACGTTCTTGACCGGGAGCCCGTTGGTCGGGCTCTCGTTCTGAAACACCGCTTTCCCACGTGCGCGCGTTGGGTCGTTTCCCGAATAGGCTCGCCCGCACATGGTGTTCCGCGCTCGGTTGGTCTCGTCGGTTGTTCTGGTCGCTCTCCTCTTCACGGCCTGCCCGCCCGGGAGCAGCAGTGGGCCCACGCTGACCATCACCGGCCTCGAGACCCGGCGAATCACCGCCGTCGTCGACCAGCCCATCGTGCTCGAGGTGCAGTACCTGCTCGAAGACGGAACGCCAACCGAGCCGCTCGAGGTCGTCGAGCTGGGCACGCTGCAGATCCCCGTCAGCGCACCGAACCGCGCGCCGCTCACCTCGACCTTCACCACCCTCGGGCCCGGCCGCCGCCGCTACGAGCTGACGCCCCAGCTCTACGCTCAGGCGTATTACGGCCAGCGCGCACGCACCTGCGCCGACTGCCCCTTCACCGACACGGGCCTCACCGTCGTCATCGAGCCACGCCCGGCCACCTCGACGCTGGTGCCCCTCGACGGACCGCAGCTGTCACTCGCCGTCGGCGAGGCGCGCCACGTCTCGGCCCTCTCGTTCGGCACCGTGAAGAGCACCGCCAACGCGCCGCAGGCGTGGGGAACGCACGCGGCCGTCACCCTCACCGCTGCCGACCCGGCCATCGCGCGCGTCGAGGCAGACAAGGTGGTGGGCGTCGCGCCGGGCACCACCATCGTCACGCTCGCGAACGGCGCCGTCACGACCACCACCACCGTCACCGTCGTTCAGGCTGCCCTCGGGCCACCACCAGACGGGCGCCGGCCGCTGTTCTTCCTGAGAATGGATGGCAATGAGGGCGGAGACCGCTGGCGCCAACCGCACCCCATCTCACAGCTGGTCATCGATGGGCGTGGAGCTCCCGTCGCGGTCGGAACGCCATACGGCAACATCACCGGCCTCTCGGTGAACGAGCGCCCCGCCCTGCTCTCGCAGTGGACTGGCACCGGCTTCGAGACGCGCACCATCGGCCGGCCCGGAGAAGAGGTCGTCTCTCCGCACCTCGCCATCGACGCGCGCGACGTTCGCTATGTCCTCTACCGCAACCTCGCCGAGCACCGCTGGGTCGGACTCTCGCAGGAGCACCTCACCCTCGCGACGCTCGCGCCGGGTGACGCGGCCTTCGCGCTGCAGACGCTTCCACTCGGAGACAGCCCCGACGCGCTGTCGCCTCCCGACACCATCCTCGACCGCACCAGCTCGACCTCGACGCTGGCCATCACCGCGCGTCAGGGCGGAGGCGTGTGGGTCGCGTATCTCTTTCTGCGCAGCCACTCGGCTGACGACGGCGACACGTGCGAGGCGCGGCTGAGGCTCGCCGAGGTGCCACCGGGCGCGCCGATGAAGGTGCAAGACGTCGCGCGCTTCTCGCGAGCCTTCTTCCGCGAGTGCAAAGCCACCGACCTCTTCGAGCGCAAAGAGGAAGACGCCCGCACCGTCGTCTTCGACGTGACGCGGCGCCCGGGAGAGACGCCTGACCTCGTGCTCGAGGTGGGCCGTGACGAAGAGCGCCCGTGGAGCGGCCGCTACGCGCTTGCGGGCACGACATGGCTGCGCAGCGACTACCTCACCGCCGCCGACCTGCGCATGCAGAACCTTCCCTTCGGGCCGTTCGCGCTCTTCCCACCCCGCCCCTCGGTCGACGGCAGCGTGCCGCTGTGGAGTCACTGGGGCCCGCCGCCGAACCTGGCCACCTTCGTCGACCCCTGGCCCGAGCCGGTGGTGGGCCGCGGCGAGCCCTTCGTCGTTCAGCTCGGCGACGTCACGTGGCTGGGGAACCAGCACATGCTGCTGATGCGTCGCGACCCGTTTCACGGGCAGGTGTTCGACGACCCGACGCCGCGCTGGTTCGACGGCAGCAACGACGGGCGCACGTTTCAGACGGAGCGGCTGCAGTGGCGGGTCGAAGGCGCCGACGCGCGCGCGGGCCGGCTTCACATGGCCATCACCCGCAACCTGCAGATGGAGCACGTCGTCGTCACGCCACCACGCCTGGCGAAAGAGACGTCACCCGAGCGTGAAGGCCGCGCCATCGAGTTCGGCACCATCGCGCCGCGCGTTCGGGTCGCGCCGAGCGGCGTTCGCTGGCACTTCGCCAATCGCACTGGGCAGGGGGTTCGCCTCGGCCGCTCGCCGATGGCAGACGCGCCCTGGCAGTTCGCGACGATGCCCGAGCGTGACGTCGACCTGCTGCCCGCCATCGCCGAACACGACGGGAAGGTGTGGGCGTTCACGCAGCCCTTCACCGGCGTGGGCCTCAAGGTGCTCGTCTCGACAGACGGCGGCGCCACCTTCACCGTGAGCCGAACCGTGACGACGCTGAACCGCGTGAAGGAGCTCGTCGTGCGTGGAGGGCTCGTCTTCGCGCTCGCGCTCCCCACCAGCGGAGGCCAGGGTGAGCTGCTGCGCCTCGACTTGTCGAACTCGACGGCTGCTCCGGTGGACCTCGCGACGGCGCTGCTGCCGACCCGGCTGCCCGATGGCGTTCACCTGAATGACGCGGGCGATGGCGTGGCGGTGCTGCTGAAGACGGCCACGCGCACCTGGCGAATCGTGCGGTGGAGCGACGCGGGCGCGCTCGTCGAGAACGCCACCTTCCAGCATGAGCCGGGCCCGATTCCCGATGAGCTCGATGACATGAAGGTGCTGATTGAAGCGGGTGGCGTGGTGACGGGCCTCGCGGCGAGCGGGCGCCCCGAGATTCGTCGCCGTGACAGCGGCAGCGCGACCCTTCGGCTGGTGGGCAGCCTCGGTGATGACGCGTTCGGGAGTTCGTCAGCGCCACTCCGCGCCGGGCCCGGGAAGCTCGTCGTTCCGCTGACGGTTCGCACGCTGCGTGACTGCTGGCAGCTCGCCCTTCGCCTCAGTGATGACGATGGCGTCACCTGGCGCACCAGCGCTGGCCAGCGCAGTGCTGGTGGGTGCGCCCAGTCAGTCACCGACGCCACCGTTCAGAGCGGAGTCCTCACGGTGCAGGTGGGCGACAACGAGTCGTTCCGCGGCTTCCAGGTCGCCGATGCGGTCACCTCGGGGAGCGCGCGCCAGCGTCAGCTCCTGCAGCGCATCGCATTGCCCTGAGCGACGGCCCTTGCGCGGCTGCACGCTCGAACTCGCTCCGCCACGAGCGCCGAGGACAGCGATGAAGGGCACACAGGTCATCGCCTGAGACGAGCGTCGTGGCTGGTGCGAAGGTCTGGTCAGGACGTCAGCGGCCCGAAGCGTCGCCGCGCATGCGCAGAGCGCTGGAGCAGTCGTCGCTCGGGCCCGCGGTCGAGGTTCGACAGCGACAACACCCGCTCGATGGAGCGCGGGACGACTCGTTGCGCCGAGGCGGTGCGCAGCGCACGGTCGATGAACCAGAGCGCCACTGGCCCCGACGGGTACTCGAGGCGATTCAACCGCAACGTTCGCATCACGCCGCGCACCATCGCGCGCACCTCGTCGTTGAACTCATCAAGCAGCGATGCGTCGGCCTCGCCATGCGCGACGAGCGCGAGCTTTCGGCCCAGGTTGTGCGCCGCGAGCAGCCCGACGTTCATGCCCCGGCCTCCGATGGGAGCCCAGACCGCCGCCGCGTCACCACACAGCAACACCCGGCCCGCCCGGAGCCGCTTCGCGAGGCGATCCTGAAAGCGCGCGCGGGTCAGCCACTGTGGACTCGTCAGCGACAGCTTCAAGGCCTGCCCCGAGATGCGCGAGAGCTGTGCCTGCGCCTCCTCGAGCGTGGGCTGATGGAGCGCTCCGTGCGCGTGCTGGAACGAGACGAAGCGGAACCCCCGCTCGGGCAACGGCACCGCGAGCAGCGTCGCATTCGGAATGAGGTCGAACCGGCAGAAGCCCGGCGTCGGCGGGCGCTCCCACTCGCACTCGGCGTTCACCTGAAGGCACTCGAGGCCTTCGTGCGCCCGGCCTTCGAACTCGATGCCGAGCAGCTTGCGCACGACGCTGTGTGCGCCGTCGCAGCCGACCACGTAGCGGGCCTCGATCGACGTTTCTCCTGCCTTCGTGAGCACGCGCGCAGTGACGTGATCTGCGTCCTGCGTGAGGCCGACGAGCGTGTGGCCGCCGCGCAACGCCACGTCGCCGAGCGCTTCCCGGAGCAGCGCCTCGGTGCGGTGCTGCTCGATGATCCACGGCACCGACTGGGCCCCAGCGAGCCCACGCAGCCGCAGCACGCCGCGGTTCTCGCCGCGTACGTTGAGCTCGACGCCTTCGAGCAACCGACGTTCACGCGCGAACGCTGGGGTCAGCCCCTGGGCCGCGAGCACCTCGGCCGTACGCGGCCAGATGACCGCCGCGCGTGGGTCGAACACCGCGCCTTCTCGCTTCTCGATGATGGCGACCTCGAGCCGCTGCCGCTGGAGCAGCAACGCGAGGAAGAGCCCAACGGGCCCGGCGCCGACGATGAGCACATCGACCATGGCCCGCTGCTAACGACCTCGCGCGCGCCCCGCTGCTGATCAGCGCTTCTTCGCTTTCTTCGAAGGAGGCGGCTTCGTCTCTTCGCCTCCAGTGATGAGCTGAGGCTTCGCCTTGAAATGGCGCTCATAGAGCGCGTCGATTCGTTGCCAGAGCGGCGTCTCGCGCTTCGAGAGATCGAATTTGGGGTGACAGAACAACGGCACGTACCGCACCCCCGAGAAGGCCTCTTTCGAGAGCGCCTCGGCGACGTCCATTCTGAGGAGAAAGATCTCGGAGTAGTCCTCGATCTGAAAGAGCTTCTTGTCGGGGTCGCGCGCGAACACGAGCTGCTCGAGCTCATCGATGTCGTTGGACCACTTGCTTCGAGTGACCTTCGACTTCTTCACATCGAGACACGGCTCCCAGTTGATGCAGTGAACGATGAAGTACGGAAGGCCGATGGGCTGGCCTTTGAACGACAGCGCAATCGGCAGGTACTCGACGTCAGAGACGCCGAGCTGCTCGAGGGCGCCGCGAAGTCGCTCCGAGACGATGAGCAGCCGGTTGGTGTTGAGCACACAGTCGGCGATGGCCGGCTTCTTCGCGTTGCCGCCGCGCAGGGTGCCAATCGCGCCAGCCCCCCAACGTTTCGTCAGCGGCGCGCTCTTGTGCAGCTCGAACCCCTTGATGCCTTCGGGCTCTTCGAGGTCGTCGAGGTCGAAGCTTCCCTTGTGACTGGTCGCCTGGAGCACCACGTACTTTTCGGTCAGATCCATGAGGACAAAGTAGCGCGGTCGAACGTGACTGTTGCGGGAGTTCGCGCGGCTGCCATGGTCGCGCCGCCATGAGACTCAAAGCTGCCGTCTTCGTCGTCGCGGCGTCGTTCGCCGCCTGTGAGTGGGTCGCCGACCCGATGAACTACACCCGGGAAGAAGTGCCGCGCTTCAAGGCGAAGGCCGAGCACCCCGCGCCGCCGCAGAACCCCACCTCGCTCAAGGTGATGGCGTGGAACGTGAAGTACGGCGCCTGTCGCGTCGACTTCTGGTTCGACTTCTGGGGCGACCGCGTGCAGCTCTCGTCGACCGAGGTGAACGACTGCCTCTCGAAGATCGCCGCGCTCATTCGTGAGTACGACCCCGACGTGCTCATCACCGAGGAGATCGAGGTGGGCTCGAAGCGCAGCGCCTACGTCGACATGGTGCAGTACCTGCTCGAGAACACGAACCTGCGCTACGGCACCTTCGCCGCCACGTGGGAGTCGCGCTACGTGCCCAGCGAAGGCGTCGGCCGCATCAACCTCGGCAACGCCATTCACAGCCGCTACCCCATCGTGAAGGCCGAGCGCATTCGCCAGAAGGACCGCACCGACCAGGACCCGCTGACGGCCACCTTCTATTTGAAGCGCGGCATCGCGCGCGCCGAGCTCGACCTCGGCGGCCGCACCGTCGCCATCTACGGCGTTCACACCGAGGCCTACGACCAGGACGGCACCAAGCAGGTGCAGATCAAACAGCTCTACGACCTCGCGAAGGCCGAGACGATGCCGTGGATGATGGGCGGCGACTTCAACGAGCTGCCGCCGGTGTGCGACGAGCGCGCGGATGCGGGTACGCCCGAATCGTGTGAAGGCAAGCTGCGCCTCACCGAGTTCCTCGACGAGCGCGCGTCTTCGAAGGGCACCTCGTTCGCGCAGCCGCCGTACACGCCGAGCGTGATGAAGCCGTTCTATGACGACTTCTCGTCGTCCATCACGCTGGCCCGCTACGGCGTTGGAGAGAACGCGCAGCGCCGCTACTTCACGCACTCGGTGCTCGGCCCCGATGGCAAGAACGACGAAGGCGTGGCCGGCACGTGGAACCGAACGCTCGACTACCTCTTCATTCGCAAGACCGACACCTGGCGAGACACCGACGTGATTCAGGGGCCCGGGCCGTTCGGCATCACTCAAGACGCGCTGAGGCTGTCGGACCACGCGCCCGTCGTCGGCACCTGGGAGCTCCAATGAAGACCGCGCTCGTCGTCTCGCTCCTCTCTTCGCTGGCCCTCGCTGCGCCGCGCCCCGCTCGTGACACGGCCGACGTCGGCAAGCAGGGCGACTACAGCGTCGGCCTCTTCAACCCGCTGCGCATCGCGATTCTCGACGGCGTCGAGCTCGAGGCGAACCCGCTCGTGTTCTTCGTCGCGCCCAACGTGAACTCGCGCTTCCGCCTCATCAACGGCCCGCTGCGCCTCACCGCCGAGGCCGGCCTGTCGCTGCCCACCTTCGGCATGCGGCTGATGAAGGGCTTCTTCTTTCCCACCTGGGCGACGAGCAAGAACGACATCGGGTGGATGCTGATTCCACGCGTGGGCGTGCTGCTCTCGGGCACCGTGCTCGAGCACGACGTGTGGACGGTGCGCACCGACGCCGCCTTCCGCGTGCCGCTCGGCCCCAACAGCGCCACGCAGCTCAACTCGTTCGTCGCGCCGCTCGACATTCTGCTGGCCGCGCCGCTCACCGGCATCTGCGCGCGCGCGGGAGGCGCGTACGACCACGCCTTCGGAGACACCTTCCGCCTGCGCGGTGAAGCCAACCTGTACGTCACGGGCGGCCAGGGAAACCTGAACGTCGACGGCGCCTCGGTCGGGCCCATCGCCCCGCTGTCAGAGCTCATCGTCACCGCGCATGTCGGCCTCGACATCGCCGTCTTCAAGCAGAGCCGCATCACGGTGGGGGTGTTGTGGGCGAACTACGACCAGGGCCAGTCGACGACGGTGAAGGGCGCCGACGGCTTCAGCGAGCGCGTGCGGGTGCGCAGCAACAACTTCCTGCCGACGCTCGACTACATCTGGGCCGGGTTCTGACGTGGCGCGGCCGTTCCTCTTCCTCGGGCACGGCGAAGGGACGGGCACCTTCGACCTGCTCATCGCGCTCGACGACCCCGCGGCTGACGTGACGCCGGTAGTCACCGCGCTCGAGAGCTGGGCGAAAGGCCGCGAGGAGCTCTTGATGCACGAGGGCGCCGTCGTCTCGGTGTCGGCGGTGCTGAAGCGGGCTCCGAGGCTGCACGAGGGGCTCGCGCGCACGCTCGAGGGCCTGAACGTCGGCCTCGTCGTTCGCACCAACAAGGTGAAGCCCAGCGCGTGGCACGCCGAGTCGGTGGCCGACACCGCGCGCCTGCTCGCCCTGCTCGAGCGGCACGTGAAGGCCCGCGAAGGCAGCGACTATGAGTTCCTGCCCATCGACCTCTCGGGCGAGGACTCGGTGCACCAGGCGGTGTGGAACTCGCTGCACGCGCACTCGCATCTGGGCGCGCTGCTTCAGGCGTCCATCTCCAGCGTCACGTCTTCGCTCGAAGGCGACGCGCTCGACGTCTTCAACGACCAGCTGCTCGCGCGGCTGCCGGGGTGGGCGGGGCTCGACTTCGGCGTCGACCTCGCGGTGCAGCAACTGCTGGCGCGCGCCCGCAGCGTCGGCCCCACCACCATCGAGATGCCGGGCCACTTCCTCGACGCGTTCGACGAGATGGTGCGCGCGCATCACGCGAGCGAGCAGGGCCACGACGACGACGAGGTGCTCGAGCCGGGTGACGTCGACTGGACGAGCGTCGACTCGATTCGAGAGCGGCTGCGCCAGGAGCCCGTCGACTGGAAAGCGCTCGAGAAGGCGCTGCGTGACACCAACCGCCAGCACGTCGAGACGCTGCTCGAGCTGTCGCACGATGAGCGGGTCGCGCTGGCGAAGCATGGGCAGCTCGGGCTGCTGCAGATGAACGCCGCGACGACGCTGATGACGTCGGGCGAGTTCGACAAGGCGTTGACGCTCTTCGACGCGGGCCTCGAGGGCAGAATCCACCCTGGCAGCGCCGCGAACCCGCTCTTCGCCGTGCAAGACGACAACAACCACCTCGGCGTCGTGCGCGAGCGGTCTCGCCGGTACCTCGACCGCTGCGTTCCTTTCGGCCCGCAGAACCCCACTGTCTTCCTCAACGCCGCGTGTGTGGCCGTCGAGCTCGGCGAGCTCGAAGAGGCGATGGCGTTGCTGACGCAGGCGAAGCAGCACGGCGTGGCGGTGAAGCCGTTCAAGAACGAGGGGCTGTTCCTTCCGCTGCGCGAGCGGCGCGACTTCAAGGCGTTGATGAAATGAACGACGAGCTCATCGAGACGGCGCTGGCGAGGCAGGAGTGCGTGCTGCTGCGAGACGGAGTGCGGCGCGTGCTGCTGCTCGACGGCAGCTCGGTCATCACCGAAGGCGACGGCGCGGGGCGCGAGAAGCACCTCAACGCCAGCGCGGCCAAAGACGGGTTTCGCGCAGCCATTCTCTCGGCCCTCGACGCAGGCTTCACCCCAGCGCCGCGCGACGCCCCGAAGAAGTCGACCTTCGTGCAGCCGCAGCGCGCGCCTGACGCGCCGACGTTCGTTCCGCTCCCGTCTCCGCCACGACCAGTTGCCCGAGCCCGCAGCTCGGAGTGGCCAGACACCTGGACGATTCACGAGAACGCCGTGCAGGTGCGCATCGACCCGTTCGATGGCGCCGAGTGGGAGCCACTGCACCAGCGCCAACCGCCCGGCGTCGACTTCATCGAGGTCGAAGGAGAGACGGCCGAAGAGGCCATCGAGCTGGTGCTCGAGGGGCGGCTGCCCAGCTGGGCACGAGGGCTGGGGCTGCTCTCGTTCGACGTCGTCGAGGACTACTGCGCCGCCGAGTTCGACCCGACGCCGCTGTGGAGCGCGCTGGGCTCGTTGACGTCGCTCGAGCTGCGCGCGGGGTCGAGCATCGTGATTCCTTCGGCGCTCCCTGCCCTGCAGCGCCTCGGCGTCTTCACCTCGGAGGCGACGATGGAGCTGGTTCAGGCGTTGACGGCGTCGACATGGCCAGCGCTTACCGAGCTCGAGCTGTTCCTCGATGCGTACGAGCTGCTCGACGGCACCGTCATCGCGCGTGCGCTCACGAAAGAGCGGTTCCCGTCGCTGCGTCACCTCGCGCTTCGTGGCACCCGCTTCGACGACGGCACGCTCGAGGCGCTCGGACGGCTGGGACTGGCGAGTCTGGTGCTCTCACACGGAGAGTCCGACGACCGCGCGGTGGGCGCGAAGACCCCCTTCCTCGAACCCGCAGGCATCGAGGTGATGAGCGAGGGCCGGTTCTTTCCCCTGCGCTCTCCGCGCTTCGGCTGATCAGCGCGGCGTTCGAGTGGCTCGCCGACGCGGCCTTGCCCGAGGGACCGCGGCCAGCGCACCGATGACGGGGCATGGCGCGTCGGGGTCGATGCACGGCTGGCCGAGCAGCGTGACGAGGCCTCGGCGAACGCGCTTCAAGTCGTCGATGCGTGCGTCGATGTCGGCGAGCTTGAGCGCCGCGACCTGGTTGAGCTGCGCGCGTCGCACCACCTGGCCACTCGAGAAGCGGAGCAGCGCGGCGACGTCGCTCAACGTGAAGCCCAGCGTCTGTGCACGCTGGATGAAGCGCACGCGGTCGACATCGGCGCCGTCGTAGAGGCGGTAGTTGCCGCTCGTGCGCGTCGAGGGCAGCACCAGCTGGCGGCGCTCGTAGAACCGCACCGTCGAGATGGGCACGCCCGCCGCTCTGGCGAGCTGCCCAATCGTCAGGCCTGCTGAACCGGTCGCCACAGGCGGGGAAGTACCACGGCGCCCTGCACCAGTCCCCACGCCACCTCGAGCACCAGCAACGGCAGCAACACCGGCGACGCACCGTGTGACAGGGCGAAGACCATCCACGTCGAGAAGAGCACGCGGCCTGCGGTGTCAGCGGCTCCGAGCTCGGCCGTCGGGCGAAGCAACCGCAAGACGCTCCAGACGGTGACGATGCTGCCCATGAGGTTGGCGAAGAGCAGCGCGGTCGGAGAGTCGAGCGCCGGCGCTGCGCCTGGGAGGTCCAGCTGCAGGTGGAGCGCCTGGAGCTGGCTCGAGAGCCACGCGGCGGTCCACGGGGTGGCGAAGGGCCAGGTGACGAGCAGGTCGTAGAGGGCCGAGAAGAAGACGACGCGGCGAACGGTGGAGTCGGTCATTCGACGAACGTGCACCCTGCACCATGGTGCAAGGTCAAGCGGGACGCAAACACCTACGGGCAAGAGTACGGCACGAGCGAACTGGCGCGGTCGTTGGTGTTTCGCGGGTCGTGCCGAATGAGCGGCCAGTCTGCCGCAGCATCGACCCCTCGCGAATCGACGATGACGGCGTACAGCCTTGGGGTGGTGCCCTGCCCCTGGCCAATCAACGTTCCTGCACCGGGCCGCCTGCAGTCGAGTGTGAAGCCATGAAGTGGCGAGTCCGAAGAAGGCACCGACCAGAGGACAGCGAGCGTAGCGAGATCGCGCACCTGCAGCGCAGCCTTGCCGCTCATGACGTCCTCGGATGCCGTGTAGAGAAGGCCGCCCTCTCCGAGCGCCATATCGAATGAAAGCACGTTCTCCGAGTTGTCGGAGGTGCAGAGCGGAGTCGAACCGAGCACTCCAGTGCAAACGCGTGTGCGAGTCTGGCCGTTCCCGATGTCGTCCTCACGAACCATTACGACCTCTGGTCCCTTGCTTAGAATCACCGCGAACGGACTCGTGCTGTCTGGTCCAAGCGTGATGGTCGCGGGGTAGGTCAAGCGGAAGTCCTTTGTCCCGTTCGCTGACGAACCCGAGCCAATCAATGCACCACTCGAGTCGATTAACAGATTGTAGATGTTGATGATGCCAGCGGCGGTTCCAGGAAATCCGAGTGAAGACTGTGCAGGAGATGTAAAATTATTCGAACTCTCGAACCCAAACACCTTGTTCGAGTCAACATCAGGAATGAACAAGCTTCGACCGTTGGCGACGAGTGGCCCAGGCAGCGCAACGGTCGCCGGCCCGCTCGACACCAAAACACCCGCATCGTCTGCGCCTGCGCCAATCAGCGAACGCCAGCCGAGTGCTGGGCGATTTGTCGCCGGGTCTGCCCATGAGAGAAAGGCTGTCTCGGCCGAACGCGCGACGCTCGACGTCACGACCGGCAGGTTGAAGTCTCGTCGGGGGGCGGGCGGCTGCCACGTGACCGCTGGAGTGCTCCCGTTCCTCAGACCGTACGCGACGCCACTGACCTGCGTGCAGGTGAGGTCACACTCGGTGAGGTAGGCCATCACGCCGTCTGGGCCCGCGAACGCGCCGATAACGGGAGGAAGTGGAGCGCCAAGGGTTGCCCTGCGGAAGAGGCGTTCGCCGTCGGGCGTGTACGCGTTGAGAGTGCCTCCGGCGCCCAAACGAGTGACCGCATAGATCGAGCCCGACTGACCAATCGCCACGGCACTCGAACGGTTCGCGTCACTCAGATCGGGAATGACGAGACCCCAACGCCAGCGAGTGAGCCTCACCTGACCACCATCGACGGTACCGACGTTGCCAGCAGTGTCAGCGCCCGAGACCGCGACCTGCATACTGCCACGGTACGCCCTCCAGGTCGGTCGCCAGAGTTCGACATTCGCGACACGACAGAAGCCGCCGTCCACAGAACAGATTCCCGCGTCAGACAGCGGTACATCGAACGAGGAGACCTGAAGACGAATCGTCGATGGGTCGATGTCACTCGCGTGCGAAGAGATCGTGACTGGTACCGACTCGTCCCTGCGCCAGGCCGTGACTCCCGCGTCAGCATCGGCCGGGTCACGCTGGTCGAGACCGGAATCGGCATCGAAGAGACGAGCCGGGGCCGGCGGCCACGAAACGACGAATGTCGGGGCCGTGAGGTCGACGATGGTGGTTCCAATTGCAGACAGACCCGCATCGAGCCATCGGGCCGTCAGCTCGAAGCGTGTCTCGCGAGCGGCGCTGATGGGGCCGCTGCGGAAGCCCCCGTCATTGATGAGCATCATCGACAACTGAGAGGTGCCGCCGTCGCTGTCGCGGAGTTCGAGGTGAAGCGACGAGGGCGGGTTCGGTGGCGCACCGTTCGACAGCGTGAGATGCGCGAGCGCTGTGAAGTCCGATCGTGTGCGGGATGGAGTCACCAACGTCAGACTCGAGTAGCGCGCGACACACGAACCGCCCGAGCAGTACTCCCAGTCTGGGCACGCGGCCGAACAAGTTGAGGCGCCGCCACTGGAGCCACCTGCCGTACCGCCGCTCGCACCGCCACCAGTGCCACCGCTTGAACCACCTGAGGTTCCGCCGGCGGTACCACCTGCAATTCCACCACTCGAACCACCTGCAGTTCCGCCTGCCGTCCCACCTGCAATTCCACCGCTCGAACCACCTGCATCCACGTCAGCGACGGAACGACATTGGCTTTCGACGCACGCTGTGCCGCTTGGGCACGGAGGCAGGTCAGCTTCTCCGCAGCGGTCCCCTACCAATGACACACAACTCGAGCCGAGCACCAACACTGCGCTCAGCGTCACCAGGCCGACAACTCGTGCCCGCTCGCTTCTCAACATGAAGGATCCCCCACTCTCACGAGCTGACCAATCGACAGACCCGCTGAAGCGACCGCGACCGCAGGTACCACGCTCCGTAGTTCAGTTGGCCTGAACCACGAAGCCTGTGGTGCCATTCGGGCCAGAAGCGGCGTTGCTCGTTCCATTCGTGCCGCCGGTGCCGCCCGTGCCTCCACCGCCGTTGATGCACGAGATGGTGCCCATCGTGGAGGGAAGCGCACCGGTGTAGAGCACGCAGATGGACGGACCTCCGGGACCACCTGAGCCTCCCCCGCCGCGTCCGCCACCTCCGCCATCAGCGCCACGCGCCCCGGCGCCGCCGTGCTTCCGTGAGCAGTTGCTGTCGTGGTCGACGCCCGCTGCGCCCGCTCCACCCGAGCCACCAGCTCCGCCCTGTCCACCTGCGCCTCCCAGCCCACCGTCACCACCCCTTGCCGTCTGAAGGACAGAAGCGATGATTGAGACCGAGCTCGTGGCAACTACGGCAAAGCTACCGCCACCACCACGTCCCCCAGAGCCAGGCAACCCGCCAGAGCCGCCGCCACCACCGCCACCACCTCCTCCCCCAGGGTGATTGACGCAGTCTGTGCACGCCTGGAACAAGCTGTGCCCGTGCCCGGTGCCGCCGCCGCCGCCGCCACCACCGCCACCGCCACCGCAGAATCCGTTGGTCAGCCCCGTCAAGCCACTCGGCGGTGAGTAGGCACCCGCGACCAATGACCCAATCGCAGGAGGCGCCGACGCGTGAATTCCACCAGGCCCTGTTGCTGCGGCGACGGAGAACGCCGGGGCATCGCCACCATGCGAAGAATCAGTGCTCGAGCATTGGCCATTTGCGCCGCCACTCCCACCGCTCAATGCCGTGCCGCCTCCCGGGGCCTGAGTGCCAGTCGTTCCACCAGGAGCGAGGCTTCCAGCGGCGCCTGCGCCGCCATTCCCATTCCCGCCGGGGCCACCGGGAGCGCCGCACGGAGAATTGCCGCCTGCGCCCAGGGATTGACCCGAGGCTGGCGAGCCGGGGCTCGCATCGCTGCCAACGCCGCCAAGAGAACCGTTGCCGCCCGTCGTCCCGAGGCCTGAACGAATGTCGCAACCGGAAATGATGAATGGCGCTGCTCCGCCACTGACGAGCACACCGATGCTGCTGCGCCCGTTCCCTGAGCTGTCCTGGCCGACCGCGTCTGCCGCCCGAATCGTCAGGAGCTGAAGTTCAGTCGTCACCACGAGCCCGTTCGCGACCACCGCCGTGGACGAACTGCTGCGAACCACCGTCGTGTTGGTGAGCGCCCTCGTCCACCCAGCAGCGGCGTCATAGCCACCGTACAGCCCAACCCCAGCCTGCATGGTGATGGTCTCGAGATACGCATCGGTTCCAGGCGTCGCGTTCGTCTTCGAGATGAACACGTTCGCTCTGGTCGGCCGTGCCGCGGCCGCGATGATGGCGTTCGAGATGGAACGCTTGGGTGCTGCTCTCGTGCCCGGGTTCGCGTCGTTGCCCGTGATGATGTCGACGAAGATGCCGTTCGCGGCGTTGCCATCGATGCCGTCGCAGTCGAGGTCGTTGAACGTCAGGTCAGGAAGATCCGACCCGGTCGCCGTACACGCGTACTCGCAGCCGTTCGACGGGTTTCCATCGAGGTCCACGCGGCCGGGCAGACAGACGAAGCTGCACATCGAGTTGCTGCAGGTGCCGGTCGCGAACGGCCGGGTGCACGCGTTGTTGCAGCCGCCACAGTGCGAGGCGTTGTTCGAGGTGTTCACCTCACAGCCGTCGGTCGCGCTCAGGTTGCAGTCCTGGAACGGAGCGTTGCAGGCTGCCACGCGACACTGGCCCGTCGTGCAGATGGGCGTGCCGTTGGCGATGGTGCAGTTCGTTCCACAGCCTCCGCAGTTGCTGAGCGAGGTGTTGGTGTCGACCTCGCAGCCGTCCGAGAAGAGGTTGTTGCAGTTGCCCCTGCCCGGCGCGCACTGCTGAATGCCGCACGACGAGTTCACGCACGAGTACGTCTGCACGTTCGCCGCCGAGCACGCGTTGTTGCACGCGCCGCAGTGGCTCACCGTCGCCGTGGTGTCGACCTCACAGCCGTCGGCGTACGTGCCGTTGCAGTTGCCGCGGCCCGCAACGCACGCGGTGATGCTGCAGTTGCCTCCACCACACGCCGTCGACATCGCGAACGACGGCGGAATGCACGCGCGGTTGCACATGCCGCAGTGCATGGCGTCGGTCATGAAGTTGAAGTCTTCGTCGACGCGCCCATCACAGTCGTTGTCGATGCCGTCGCACGCCTCGACGCCGTTGTTGGTGCGCACGCACGCGTACTCGCAGCCGTTGGCCGCGCTGTTGTCGGCGTCGTACCAGTTGGCGAGACAGGTGAAGGTGCACGAGCCCGCAGTGCAGGCGCTGGTGGCGTTCGCCGCGGTGCACATGCGCCCGCACTGGCCACAGTTGTTGACGTCGGTGTTGCCGTCGACTTCGCAGCCGTCGCTCACCATCACGTTGCAGTCACGGAAGCCGGGCGCGCAGGTCTGAATGCGGCAGGTGCCCATCTGGCAGGTGCCCGTCGCGTTCGCCGGCGCACAGGCCTGGCCGCACTGCCCGCAGTGCACGAGCGAGGTGACCAGGTTCTCTTCGCAGCCATCGGCGAAGGCCTGGTTGCAGTCTCCGCGCCCCATCGTGCACATGCCGACGGCGCAGCGGCCCGCGTTGCAGCGGTACGACGAGACCGAGCCGTTCGCCACGTTGCACACCAGCCCGCACTGCCCGCAGTTCGTCGGGTCGCTGACGAGGTCGAAGCCCTCATCGGTGCGGCCGTCGCAGTTGTTGTCGCGCCCGTCACACACCTCGACGCCGTTGTTCGTCGGCGTGCACGGGTGCTCGCAGCCGTTGGCCGGAATGCCGTCGAGGTTCACCCAGCCCGCGACGCAGCGGTCGATGGCGCAGGTGCCCATGTCGCACTTCGGTACGGCGTTGGTGAAGGTGCAGGCGCGGTTGCAGGTGCCGCAGTTGCCCACGTCGTTCTGCAGGTCGAAGTTCTCATCGACGCGGCCGTCGCAGTTGTCATCGGCGCGGTTGCAGACCTCGAGGTCGGGCATGCCCGGCGTGCAGGTGTTCGGCCGGCCGTTGGTGCAGGCGGGCACGCGGCGCTCGCAGGCTCCGACGCCGCAAATGGTGTCGGCGATCTCTTCGTCCGTCATGCCGTCGCAGTCGTCGTCGCGCCCGTTGCAGAGCTCGGCGGCCGGCGTGCGCGCGCTGCAGGCCCCGAAGCCCATCGGCGGCTGACACGTCACGGTGCCCAGACAGGTGCCGAAGCTGTTCGTCACTTCGCACGGCATCATCTGGCCGGCCGTCGCGGTGGTGCAGGCGCAGGTGCCGCTGGTGGGCTGGCACTGCTTCGGAGCAGGGTCTCCGTTCACGTCGACGGCGTCGGCGCAGCGGAACGACGAGGGGCAGGTGCTGTCGAAGCTGCAGTCACGGCCGCAGAACGTGTCGTTGCCCAGCGTGATGCACTTGTCGGCCGGGTACGGGCAGTCGGTGTCGCTCGCGCACGACTGGCACAGGCCCGCGCGCTGGGGCACGCACGCGAAGCGCTCGGCGGTCAGCTTCGTGCACTGGTCGATCTCCTTGCAGCCCGAGGTGCACTTGCGCAGACAGACGCGGGCGCTCGTGCCCGGCACCACGTCACACAGCCCCGTGTCGCACTCGTCATCGAGCGAGCACGGCGTGCCTTCGGTGACGAGCGTGTTCGTCGCGGGCTGGCGAGCGCAGCTGGCGCAGTTCGAGAGCGTGAGGAGCACGCAGACTGACGCGCTCCAGGACATCGCGCGAGCGAGCCGGGTCATGGGACTTCCTCCTGAAGGCAGCCCGTCGGGGAACGGGCGGCTCGCATTGTCACACGGCCACGGGAGGCGGCAACGTCGCATCGCGGCAGGTCGCGACGCGCGTCGACGAGGAATTCGCTCGGCGGGCCTTGCCCCCGGGCGCTGTCGTGAAAGCGAGGGCTGGTGGCAGACTGGCGCGCGCATGACGGACCCCGACGGCCTGGTGCGAGCAGCAGAGCAGCGCCTCGACGAGGCAAACGCGCACCTCGACGACCTCGAGCGCGACCTCACCCGCATGGAGCACGAGCTCGCCCAGCTCGAGCACGACGTCTCGACGCTTCACATGGGTGGTGAGGCGAGCGTCTTCGGGTCGTTGTGTGTCGGCTTCGGGCCGCCGGTCGCTGTGCTGGGCGCGGCGTTGTTCTTCGACACGGGTGTGTGGCCGCTGGGGCTGCTGGCCATCGTCATCGCGCTCGTTCAGGTGCTGTTGATGCCCTGGCTCAACCGGAGCACGCCATGAGCCGCGAAGGAAACGACGCGCTCGAGCAGGCCCAGGTGAAGGCGCGCGCGCTGCACGAGCAGCTCGATGACGTGCGCGCGAACGTGGCGGGGCTGGCGCTGCAGCGAGACCGGCTCTCGGAGCGCCTCGAGGCCCTCAAGCGCAAACGCCACGGCCTTCGCTCCAAGCTCGATGGCCGGCCCGGCAGCGGGCTGGTGACGGTAATCGGCTTCTGCGTGGGCGCGGTCGTCGCCCGACTCGCCTGGGAGCTTCGGTCGCAGCTCATTCCCGACGAGCGCGTGCTGGTGGGCGTCATCGCGCTGGCGACGTCGGTCGCGCTCTACGTGAGCCGAACGCACGGCTTTCGCTTCGGGTTGCCGCGGCACTGAAACGCCGGCTTGTCGGACATCACCCCACGTCTCAGGGTCGGCTCGATTCACGATCGGCTCATGGTACAGGGAGCCGCCCCTCGTTCGCCTCGATGGGTGACGTCGCGCTCGGCCTGTGAGCGCCGCTCCAACGGGAGAAACGATGAACCGACGATTGCTGGTTGCTGCTGTGACGACGTTCGTGGCGTGCGGGCCGATGGGTTCTGGCGCTGACGGTGGAGCGGGGGGCGGTTCAACGGCAGGCGGCTCCACGGCAGG
>JBEOKA010000249.1:0-13937 GCA_040275325.1 Myxococcaceae bacterium
GGTCAACATCTGACGGCCCGCCGCGCCCCTTGTAGGCCGCAGCCAACTGCTCCTGCTGTTCGATGATGGGCCAAAGCAGTCGCGTGCGAGCTTGCACGTCGCGAGCTTCATCGGTCGGATGCAGGCCAAGAATCATTGCCACCGTCGCGAGCAACAGGCTCTGGCCACGCGCCTGTGCTGCTTCGACGTCACGATTCTCGATACGCTGCGGTGAGGTCTGTGGGCGGAGAGCGTTGAACTTCGCCAAACGAGAACGAAGTACAGTCCTGTATGTCTCGAGGCGAAGCGAGTCAGCAAGTTCCCGTGCCTCGGGAGTCTCGAGCAGGTCCAGAATGCGTTGAACCTCGACACGTGCCACGTCCCAGGGAGCCGCGACGATGCCGTTGAGCCTGTCGGGGAACACCTTGAGCTTCAGGGCGTCAAGCTTGAGCCGGGCCGAAGCATCAGCAGTCGCTCGTGATGCAGTGAACTGCGCATCGAAGCTCGACAGGGCAGCATCGAGCTCGACGTCAGCCGCGCGCAGCTCGTCTGCGTTCGGCGTCTTGCTGCTCTCCTGTGCGCGCCACGACACCTCGAGGTTTCGAACCGAGGTCTCATGCGCGATCGCGTTGCGCAGGTGCGTGGCCAGCGAAGAGAGGGGACGGAAAGACGTAGAGCGTGATGAACGACCCAAGACGAGCATCCATGTGTGATCCCCCACTGCGAGTTGGGGGCGCATCATCTTGAATCGCGAGCGAACCGGTCAATCGTTGGGTCGCCGACCTGCCACCTGGCAGTGAACTGTTCCAGGTTGAAGCAGGCGACCTCGTCATCCAGCGGGCGACCGTCAGCCTTGCGGCCGGCCAGCTCGTTTCCAGGGGTCGACCGATCCAGTTTGGAGCACCCCTCCTGCCACCCTGAGGGTCAACCCAGTCTTGTTCAGTGCTTTGCCGTGTTCAGCTTCACCAGCATCTGGTGCAGGCGTGCGTCGATCACCCGCTCGACCTCTTCGTTCGTCACGCGCTTCGACTGACCCGCGAACACCACGCCAGCGACCGCGACCACCGAGACCGTCATCACCGCGAAGAGCTTCTTCATGTGCGTTCACCTCGTGAAGGGAAGATGCACACAAGGTACGCCCGCTCTCGGGCTGATCAATTTTTCGGCTACAGGTCGCCACGTTTCACAACGTGATCAGCTGATCAACGGCGGTTCGATTTCTTGACCTGCTTCGCTTCGATGATCAGCCGGCCTTCCTGATCATCACTCGCGTCGTCGAGCAGGGTGAAGAACAGCTGCGTGATGCCCGAGACGGTCATCGGCTTGCCGATCTCGGCCACGACGAGCCCCTGCGTCGGGTGACCCACCACGCAGCGCGTGACGATCGCTCCCGACGCACGCACCTTCGCCGGCGTCGTCACCGACTGCCGCACCGTCACCTCGTACGTCTGCTTCGGGTCGAGCTTCGTCAGCGTCACGCGATTCTCCGCGGGCACCGACAGCGCGAGCGGCGGCTTGTACGTCTTCGCCTTGCCGCGCACGTCGACCGACAACGTTCGCGGCTTCGTCTCTTCGGCCTTCGTCGTACCGGCGAGCGTCGAGGTCGGAATGCGGAACACGAAGAGCCGATTCGCGCCCTTGATCTGCTGCGGCGCCGTGGGAAGCGGCCCCGGAGCCGCGCCCGCTGCGTTCACCACGTAGTAACCCCAGCCCAGCGACGGTCCTTTGCTCAGCGTCACCCGGTAGGTGAGCTTCTCGTCGAGCGGCAGCTTGAGCGCTCCGGCCTTCGAGAGATCGACGCGGTGGCGCGCAGCCTCGAGCTCGAACGTCGTCACCGGCCACGTCACGACATTGGGCGCTGGCGCAACGACGGGCGGCGGCGGGGGCTCGACGATCTTCGGTGGCGGCGGTGGCTCCACCACCTTCGGAGGCGGGGGTGGCGGCTCCGGCTTCTCGAGCACCGCGTCGACGACGAGATGCTGGCCGCGCTTGAGCGGCACTTCGTTCGACCACGTCTTGAACCCGTCGCTGAACACCTCGACGCGATACGTGCGGCCGCCCGAGAGAGACCGGATCTGCAGCGGCGTCTTCTCGTCGATGGTGCGGCCGTTCACGCGCACGGTCGCGCCCGGAGGCTGCGAGACGACCTCGAGCGTTCCCCGAGACAGCCGCACCGCGAGGAACACCGCCGCGAACCCGACGAGCGCCGCCGCGAGCCCGAGCGCCAACGCGCGAACCCACGGCACCTGCGTCACCGTTGTCACCGGCTTCGACTCGTTGCTCACGCGCATCGACGCCGGCACGTGCAGCGGCTTCGTCGGCGCCTCTTCATCGGCGGCCAGCGGCGGCACCGCGTCGAGGCCCGACTTCACGCGCTCCACCTCGACCATCTCGGTGGGAATCTCCTCTTCGGGATCTTCTCCCGGCGGCGGCGGCGCTTCGGGCGCGGGCTCGGGCACCGGAGCTCCACGTCGCCACCGCTGCGCCTTCTCGATGAAGTCGCGCGGCAGCTGCACCGGCCGACCCGCCTTCACCAGCTCGGGCTCGAACAACAGCCCGAGGAAGTTCGAGAGATCGGTCGGCGTGAAGTCGGGGTGGTGCACCGCGAGGTAGCGCGTCAGATCCTGCTGAAACGCCTCCGCCGTCTGGTACCGCTCCGAGGCCTCCAGGGCCATCGCCTTGAGCACGATCGTCTCGAGCGCTTTCGGAATGGCAGGGTTCAGCTCCGACGGCCGCGCGAACTGGCCTCGCACGATCTTCGTCAGCACCTCCATCATGCGGCCCTGGAACGGCAGCTGCCCCGTGAGCAGTTCGTAGAGGACGATGCCCGAGGCGAAGACATCCGTCCGTGCGTCGAGGTCCTTCCCGCGCGCCTGCTCGGGCGCGAAGTACGCGTACTTGCCCTTCACCGCGTTCGACGTCGTGTCTTCGCGGCCGGCGTTGCGAGCGCGCGCGATGCCGAAGTCGACGAGCTTGATCTGCCCCTCGTAGCTGACGAGCACGTTCTGCGGAGACACGTCGCGGTGGACGATCTGCAGCGGCCGGCCCTGCTCGTCGAGGCGCGTGTGCGCGTAGTGCAGCCCGCGCAGCATCTCGGCCGTCACGTACGCGGCGATCTCGGAGGGGAACGTCAGCAGGCCCGTCGCCCGCATGCGCTTGACGACCTTCGAGAGCGGCTGGCCGTCGACCAGCTCCATCGCGAGGTACCAGTCGCCCTCGACGTCTCCGAAGTCGAAGACCTGGGCGATGTTGCCGTGCGAGAGCCCCATCACGATGCGCGCTTCGTTCGTGAACATCGCGATGAAGGCGCGGTTCGCGGCGTAGTGCGGGAGGATCTTCTTGATGACGACCGGCTTCACCACGCCCGGCGCTGGCGAGTAACGCGCGCGGAAGATCTCGGCCATGCCGCCGGCGGCGATGCGTTCGATCAGCTCGTACTTGCCGAACTGAGTGTCTGACGACGAGGGCACGGAAATGACGGGGCGGCACCGTATTCCTGCGCGCCGTGGGAGTCGATCGATTCGACGGCCGCGACACCCATGGCACAGCAGCGTTCCTCTCGGCCGGGGCCTCCTCAGAGTTCCGTGACGACTGGAATGGAACTCGCCGAAATCGCTCAGGCGGCGCGCTGGCCTCCCGGTTGCTCACGGCCTTCGCCATGCACGCCTTGCTTCTGCTGCTCCTCACCGTCGCCGACCCCGAGCTTGGCCCTGAGCAAGCGGTCGATGCGCCTCGCATTGTTCGCTCCGGGGGGCTCGAGAGCAGTCCTGCGATCGCTCCGATTCCCGGTGGCGCCATCGTGGTCTTTCGCAGCGAACGTCGCGGCCAGACCGACCTGTGGATGACGAGGGTTTCGGAGGACGGCACGGTTCGCACGCCCGCACGTCGCCTGAGCGACAGCGACGACCTGAACGCCACGGTCCCGCACTCGGTGGCCTGCGTTGGCGAGCGCTGCGTGGTGGCGTGGCAGGTCGGCGACTTTCCGAAGGGCGACCTGCGCTTTCGTCGCTTCACGGTCGATGGAGCGCTGCTCGATCCCTTCGACCAGCCCTTGTCGGCACAGCCGCACCACGAAGGCGCGCCGCAGCTCATCGCGACGCCCACCGGCTTCGTGGCGCTGTTCTCCGTCGTCCGCGGCGCGGGCTTCGAGTTGGTGACGACGCGCATCTCGCTCGAGGGCAACCTCTCGAATCAGGTTGGAATGGGCCAGGGCGGCTCGGCGCGGATTCGTCAGAGCCGCTCGGGTTTCGAGCTGGCCTGTATCGATCAGCTGGGCCGCGTCGTGCTGCGCCGGTTCTCTCCAACGCTCGAGGAGCAGGAGCAGCAGGTGCTCGCCACTCCGCAGAACCCGCTCGAGTCGTTCGACACGGTCGACCTCGCCGTCTCGGGTGATCGCCTGCTCGCGGCGTGGACGAAGGTGCTCGCGCGGCCGGGGCTCGGCTCGGAGTTCGAGGTCTTCGGCTGGCTCGATGGCTCGGCTGCTCCATTTCCCATCACAGCGCAGTCCGAGCTGGCGTTCGCACCTTCCATCGCGGTCGATGGCGCCCAGCTTCGCGTGACGATGATGTCGCGTGGAGCCGGAACGATCGTGAGCCGCCTCGTCGACCCGAGCACCGGAGCACTCAGTCCGCTGAGCACGTTGTCATCGCGCCGGTTGCCGATGCCTGCCGAGCTGACGAGCACGGTGCTGGGCTCCTCGGTGCTGATCGCGTTCGACGTCTTCGAGCACGGCGCGAGCACCATCGACGCGGTCATGCTCTCGTCGGGAACGCCGCGGCCACTGCTGCTCGTGCCCGCCGGCAACACCCAGCGGCAGCTCGCGCTGACCGCCTTCGGCTCCGGCTTTCTCGGCGTCTGGCAGGACACGCAGAACCTCGAGCAGCACGCTGACGATTTGTTCGCGGCGCGGCTCGATGTCGACGGTCACCTGGTAGGCGCGCCGTTTCCCGTGGCGGTCGATCCCGCGTTTCAGGGCTTCGCGAGCGTGGCGGCGACGCCGTCGATGGCGCTGGTGGCCTGGTACGACGAGCGCGGCACTGGGCCGTCGATTCGTGCGGCGCGCATCGATGCGATGGGCAAGGTGCTCGACTCCACGCCGCTGGTGATCGCCGAGGACACCACCGCGCCGGTGAACTCGTTCACCTTTCCAATCGTCGCGACTGATGGCTCGAGTTTTCTCGTTGTGTTCTCGGATCAACGTGACGACACGCTGAGGGTCGCGCGGGTGGGCGTCGACGGCGTGGTCTCGGTGCCGAAGGTCGTTCGCGAAGGCAGCGGCACGGCCGACCTCGCGTTCGGTGGCGGTCACTACGTCGTCGTCTCGACGGACGAAGACGTGAACACGTCGAAGTTCGAGGTGTGGGTGACGGTGCTCGACGTCGATGGGACGGTGCTGACGCCTGCGAAGCGGGTCGTCACGGGTGACGGCCTGCGCTCGTTTCCGCGCATCGCGTTCGATGGCTCGGCCTTTCTCTCGGTGTGGCTCGATGGACGACACACGACGCCGTCGAGCGTGCAGAGCGATCTTCGCGCGCTCGCGCTCAGCGCGACTGGCCAGCCCCTCGGCGAGCCCTTCGACATCTCGAACGCCGGCGTCGAGCAGGAGCCGTCGATTGCGTTCGACGGAGAGTCGTTTCAGGTGACCTGGTACTCGTTCCATTCGGCGCTGACGACGGCGGTGAGCCGCGCGGTGGTGAGTCGAGGCTCGGTCCTGTCGATGACGACCGTCTCGGCCCTGCCGCGCCTGAGGCAGGTGCTGCCCCGCATCGCGTTCAATGCCGAGAAGGGGCTCATCGCGTTCGAGCGGTTCGAGGCCGGGGCCGAGGCCCAACGGCTGCTCGTCCGTACGAGCGCGACCTCGAAGACGCCTTCGGCGATGCAGCTTCCGGCACCGGTCGGGCCGCCGCCGCCACTGGGTCTGTCACCCTTTGCGGGGTGCCGTTGTGCCGCCTCGCCTGCTTCGGCGCTGCTTGGAGTCCTCGCACTCGTTCTCGCTTCACGAAAGAGGTCACGATGAAGAGGTTGATTGGCGTGGTGGTGGCGGCGTTCGCGTTGGTGTCGTGCACTGAAGAGTGTGCGACGAGCCGCGATTGTGGTCCGTCGATGATGTGCGCGCAGTCGCGGTGCGCAGTGCTCGATGGAGGCTCCGGCGGTGGAACTGCGAGCGCGGGAGGAACTGCGAGCGCGGGAGGAACGGCGAGCGCGGGAGGAACGGCGACCGCGGGAGGAACGGCGACCGCGGGAGGAACTGCGAGCGCCGGTGGAACTGCGAGCGCGGGAGGTGCGGCAGGCGGGCAGGGTGGTGGCGCCTTCAATCCAGCGGGTGCGTACGAGGCGCGACTGACCGGAGCGCAGGCCGTTCCCTCGACTGACGCTGGCTCGGTGGGACGCATCGACTTCACCATCGGCTCCGTCGACGGAGGCGCATCGGTCGTCTCGTGGAATGGCACGCACACGGCGGGCTCCGAGCTGGTGCTGCGGTTCGGCGCGCCAGGCGGGCTCACGCTCGCCCAGGGGTTCACGCCCGACATCGCGCTCGGAACGGACGGCGGCTCGACGAGTGGCTCGACGGCCGCCGCGATTCCCGTCACCGGAGGGCTCGCCAGTCACCTCGCCTTCGTCGAAGTGCGCACGGCCGGTCAGACGATCGCCCGCGGTCAGGTGCTCCCTCGACCCTCTGGCTACGCGACAGTGCAGCTGCCGCTCCCCGATGGTGGTGTCGCGGGTGGTGGCCACTTCGTCATTCCGCTCGATGGCGGCGCGCCCATCGCTGGCCGCAGCTCGTACCTCATCGACTTCCCCGGCCTCGACGCGGTGGACTCGGCGGTCGTTCGCCAGGGCGGCGCCGGCGCGACGGGTGCGCTCATTCTCACGCTTCAGCTCTCGCAAGGCGCGGGTCAGGGCACGCGCGCGGTCGGCTTCTTCGACGCTGCCTCGCTCGCCATCGCGAACACTGACGGTGGCGTCTACGTCGAGGCGCGCGATGAGGCGAACGACGCGGGCTTCCGTGGGCAGGTGGTGATTCACCAGTAGCCCCTCGCCGCAGCCGATATGCTCGCGGCGTGCGAACTCTGGTGTTGCTCAGCTGCTGCGTCGCGGTGACCGCCGTGGCGCAGCCCGTGGTGCTGCTCTTCCCCGCCGTGGGAACCACCTCGCAGGTCACGCTGTCGGGTCGGGTCTTGAAGAACGGCCCTTCAGGCGGCAGCTCGGTCATCTCGAAGAACCTGCGGCGCCTCACCACCAGCAACTGGGAGGGCGCCGAGGTCGACGTTCGGTTTCAGAATCAGCAGGCGCTCGTGAAGAGCGGCCACGACGGCAACTTCGAGGCGACGTTCGCCGCGGGCAAGACGCCGTTCCCGACCGGCTTGTGGACTGCCGAGGCCGGTGTGAAGGGCGCAGAGCCGGGCCGGGCGACGGTCGACGTGATGGCGGCCGACGCGCCCTTCTTCGTCATCAGCGACTTCGACGACACCATCGCCATCACCAACGTGCTCGAGCGCCGCAAGTTCGTCGAGAACGTGTTCGCGAAGGACGAGCTCACGCAGCCGGTCGTGCCGGGCATGTCGGCGTTCTATGCGTGCCTTCGCGCGAAGCCGTCGAAGCCGGTGTTCGCGCTCGTGAGCGGGTCTCCGGTGCAGTACGTGACGCGCGTCTCGCGCTTCCTGCAGATGCACGACTTTCCCGTGTTCGGGCTCTACCTGCGCGATCTCGGGCCCAACACGTTGTCCGACTACAAGCAGCCGATCATTCGTTCGTTGCTGAAGTCCGTTCCCGGCTCCGTGGTGCTCGTCGGAGATTCGGGAGAGCACGACCCCGAGGTGTACACGCAGATCCGCTCCGAGTTCCCCGAGCGCGTGAAGGCGATCTTCATTCGAAACGCCGGCCGCGCCGAAGACCCGAAGCGCTTCGAGGGCATGACGTTGTTCGAGACGCCGCGAGACGCTGCCCTGGTGGCGGCGACGCAGGGGCTGCTCGAGAAGAAGTGTGCCGAGGCGATCTCGCTCGGCGATGGAGGAGTTCCGTGAGAGCCGCAATCGTCGCGTTGGTGATCGTCGTCGCAGGGTGCCGGTCGTCGTCGACGGTCGATGCTGGGCCGAAGAAGCCGATCGAGAAGCTCGAGCCGCTCGAGGCCGTGAAGGGGCCGAAGGTCGTCACCGATGCGTCGGTCGCCGATGAGCGTGAGGCCATCTTCCAGATCGTGCCGTTGCAGGTCGTCGGACCCGTGGCTCCAGAGAAGGCCGTGCGCCTCGAGCTCGACGGCGAGAACGTGAAGTCGAACGGAGCGCCCTTCGATCTGAAGACCGTGAAGCAGGACGACGACGTGATCCTCGTGCCGGTGGGTGAGACGTACCTGGTGCAGACCGCGGCGGTGCTCGCGGCGCTCGATGACGTGGGCGCCGACGCGTTCCTGCAGCACCCCGATGTGCCCATCGCGTGGCCGATCGATCTTCGTGACGAAGGCGCCTTCCAGTCGTGGATCGACGACCCCGAGCCCGGAAAAGTGCGCGTGATTCACCGCGCTGACGGCTTCGAGGTGCAGACGAACCTCGGCAAGCTGCCCGGGCAGGATCCGAACGGCCCGACGGTGCCGGTGCGCGGCGGCCAGATGGATCTGAAGACCCTCGCGCGTGGCCTCGAGAAGGTGTCGCTGCGCTTCAAGACGAAAGACGTCTGCTTCGTGCCGTCGTTCGGCATGGAGCTCTCGCAGGTGAGCCGCGCCCTCGCTGCGAACTGGAAGTCGGCTGACGTCGCGTGGTTCCCCACGGCGTGCCTCGTCTACCCCCGGCCTCGCGCGAAGACGCCATGAGCGAGAAGCGGAGCGAGGTCGCGAACATCATCATGGGCCTGCTCATCGGCGCCGCCTGCGCGATCGCTCTGAAGGCGCTGATCTGGATCGCGCCGTTGATGATGTTCGTGGGGGACTGATGAACGCCGAGGTCGTGACCGACGCCGTGCGAGCGCTGCAGGCCTCACTCTCGCTGCATCACGGCGATCTCCTCGCCATCATCGCAGGCGAGCGGCTCGAGCTGCTGCACCCGGTCGCGGGCCACACCTCGACGGAGTACGGCGACCCAAACCAGAGAACCGCCCTGGGCCTCGAGCTCTTGAAGCAGCAGACGATCACCCCCGAACTCCTCGTCGCTGCTGCGGCCCTGATTCGTCAGCGGCCCGAGGTGCGCACGCCGAGTCAGGTGACGACCCGCGCCGCGCTGAACACCCTCGAGGCGCATCTGCGCGCGACCCAACGTGGGCTGCTGGCTCCATTGCCCGAGCTTCCCGCCGACGCGCCGTGCCTGCTGCTCGTGACCCCGACCCGCACCACCCTCGTCGTCTCGGCCGAGCGCCTGTCTCTGCTGCTCGACTACGAGGGCGATGGGCCCTGATCGCTCAGGCCCACGTGCAGCGGTAGGTCGTGCCTTCCGAATCGCGCAGCTTCACCTCGACGGTGCAGTTCTTCGCGCCGATCGCTTCGAGCGCCGCCTGCATCACGCCCTGGTTCACGAACGGCACGTGCAGCTCGTTCATCCACAGCTCGTACTCGTTGTCGGCCAACGGCGTGACCTTGTCTTCGGTGTAGTTGTTGGCCGTTCTGAACGAGCGGCTGATGCGGCCGAACGCGCGGCGCGGGCCGACGACCCTGAGCGTCGTCATCAGCGCGCGGCCGATGAGGGTCTTCTCGTATTCGTGAATCACGACCTGCCCCAGCTTGTACTCGGCGACTGGAACCGAAAGCCCGGGGAAGAGCGCTTGCGCCACGCAGCTCGTCGCGGCCTTCCATACGTCGGCGGGGTAGGCGGCCTGTAGCTTCGTGATGTCGACGCCGAGCTTGCGCAGCGGCTCACTCAGCTCGGGCTTGCGCGTATTCACGATGCGTACGAGCGCTTCGAACACGCTCGAGAACACCACGCGTTCGTTCGCAGGCACCGCCATGATCAGATGCCTTCAGGGCCGACACACACGGGAGTCGACGAGTCTCGTTCGGTCTTGCAGACGTAGCCCGAGCGACAGTCCATCGAAGTTCGGCACGAGCGCAGACAGCCGGGCACGTCACGGCCCACGGCGTTGTCGACACAGACGCTGCCGGCAGGGCACGCCGCTCCGCCGACGGTGCAGCCGAGCGAGCAATAGCCACCAGGCGTGAAGTCGCGGTTGAGACACAGCCCCGCGCCACAGTCCTTCTCGGTGGTGCACGCGTCGCCGATGGTGGCTCCGCAGCCGGTGAGGGTGACGAACAACGTGGCGATCAGAAGGAGCGGACGCACGCCCACACCATGCTTCCGCGCAGGCTTCGCATCAACTTTCTGCCGGGCATCTTTCCGCGCAGGCGCAGTTTGAGGGAGAACATGGTCATGCTGCTGCCGCTCCTGCTCGCCGCGACTCCGTTCCCCGTGCCGTCTGCCGTGACCCTCGAGAACTGCGCGCGCGCTGCCTGCACCACCTCAGCCGACGTTCGGGTCTGCAAGTGCCTCGCGCCGAACGCCGAGTCGGTCGATCTGCTCGTCGTCGATCGCCCCACCGAGCGGCGCGTGCTCTGGGCCACCTCGAATCACCTCGGTGAAGTGACCGACTTCTCGGTGCAGCAGGCCGATCTCGACGGCGATGGGTCGAACGAGCTGATCGTCGCGAGCCTCATGAGCGAGTCGAACGGCATGGCGATTCGTTCGTGGGACGTGTCGATCGTCGACGGCAAAGAAGACTCGGCGCTGCACGTGGTCGCGCACGACGTCGGCGCCGATTTGCTCAAGGGCCAGACGCTGCTCTTCACCGAGTGGAGCTGGGTCGGCCTCGAGAAGGAGAACGCGCTGTTCTTCATCGGCCGTGAGTACACGTATCGATCGGGCAACCTCATTCCCACGAAGAGCCCGGTGCTGCGCCGCCGCTACACGAGCGAGTTCGAGAAGGAACGGCTCGCCGCCTTCGAGAAGAGCCCCGATCGTCTGTTGCCGGGCCGCACGTTCCTGGCGCACGCCTCGACCACGAAGGGCGCCGACGACCCGCCGAAGTCGTTCAAGCTGGGCACCATCAAGGCCGTCACGCGTGACGAGCCCGAGTACGAGGTGCACGCCGAAGACGAGAAGGGTCAGCTCGTCGCGTTCTCGTCAGACGGAGAAGGTGGGCCAGTCGTTCGGCTCGGCGACTTCAAGAGCAAGCGGCTGTTCCCGCTGCGCTACTGGCCGAGAGATCTCGAAGGCGCGCTGCTCGGGCACTTCGTGTCGATGGGGCTCTCGGGCGAAGGCCAGCCGACGGGCGTGATGTTCGTGCAGGAGAAGTGACGCGTCACTTCATCAGGGCCATCGCGTCGGCGCCGAACGCGAGCCGCGCGATCCACGGCGGCTGGGGCAGGGCCTTCAGCGTCAGCAGATCGTCGAGCATCGTCGCGGTCGCCGGAGCCAGCCGGCCGAAGTGAACGCCGACCCGCGCGGGCATCGACTTCTCTTTGTCGGGCTGCACGATCCAGATGATCTCGCCGTGCGCCGCGAGCTGGCCGGTGGTGAGCTTCATCTGCACCATCGCCGGAGCGCCGATCGCCAGGTGGGGCGGCAGCACCGCGCACTCGACGTCGAGGCCCATGCCACCACGCGAGAGATCTCGAATGCGGTACACGGGCGAGTCGGGCTTGTTCTCGGTCGCGCGCACGTGCAGCGGCACCCGCGGCGTGCGACGGCGCTTGTCGGCCTCGGTCGCCTCGAAGATGCGCTTGAGCACGGCGTCGAGGCCCTGCCGGTTCTTCGGCGGCTCGTAACGAATGTGCAACACGTACCGGCCAGGTGCGGTCTCGGTGACGGTCTGAACCACGCCGTTCACCTCGATGCTTTCTTTGACGCCGACACTCTTGAGCTCGAAAACGAACTTCGTGCCCACAGGGACAGTTCGTTTTGCCTCGATGCGCACTCCGCCGCGGCCGACACTCTTGGTCAGCTCGCCGAGCAGCGTCTCGGGCGTCTTGTACCCAACCTTGAGGCGGATCGGCCCGCCAGCCTGCGGCGACACGGGGCGCTCCCTAACCCATGTCGGCCCTGCGCACACCTCGACATTTCAGTGGGATCGTATGATGGCCCCATGCGCGGGCTGGAAGGTCGCTGACTCGTCGCGTCAGACCGCCCCAAGCTACAGGCTGGATCATGGTTTCTTGACCCCTCGCGCAAGCGCCCATAATTTCGCCGGCGAAGTGGCAAGAAGTGGTATTCGGCGGATCAGATTCCCATCCCGAATGAGGATGGTGGCAAGGCGGGCCGCAGCGTGTTCCGGGGCGTCTACGAGCATCAGATCGACGCGAAGGGGCGAACGAGCTTCCCGGCGAAGCTCCGCGAAGTGCTCGTTGGCCAGTACGACGAGCGGCTGATCGTCACGACGTCGCTTGATGCGTGTCTGCACTGCTACCCGGTGAAGGAGTGGGAGCAGCTCGAGACGGCGCTCGCGCGACGCAACCCGATGGAGCCCGGCGTGAAGTCGCTGCTGCGGCTCTACGTGGCGCCCGCGCAAGAGGTGAGCGTCGACAAGCTGGGGCGCGTGCTGCTGCCGCCCTCGCTGCGAAGCCACGCGCACCTCGAGAAGGACGTGATCTGGGCGGGCATGGTGAAGGTGATCGAGCTCTGGTCGAAGTCGGGCTGGGACGCTGCGCAGGCTGAAGCGCGCACGGCCGCCGACTCCGCCGACGTGATGCGAGTGCTGACCGAGCTGCGGCAGGGCTGAGGTTTTTCTTCGGGGTTTTCCGAGGGGCGAAAGAACAATGAGCGAGCTGGCGACGATGGACGTGATGCAGAGCGTGGTGACGTCGACCACGACGACGAAGAAGGCGAGCAACGCGAAGCCGGTGGCGCGCCCGAAGGCCATGACCATGGTCATCGACGGCGAGATCGGCCGCGATGAGATGGCCGAGATCGGCGAGATGCTGATCACCCTCTCGATCGATGGGGTGACCGACCTCGTCATCGACCTGAAGGGTGTCACGCACCTCGACTACCGCGCAGTGCCGGCGCTCGTGCGTCGCGCCGAGGTGTTCCGCGAGATCGGCGGCGACATCAAGCTCGCGAACCTGTCGGCGTACCTCTTCACGATCTTCCAGGCGGCCGGCGCGCACGACGAGTTCGACTACTTCGCCGACGTGTCCGACGCGCAGCGGGCCTTTCGCGACGCAGTGATGGTGCAGGGCTGATTTGTCATTCACGCACCAGACCGTCCTGAAGGACGAGGTGGTGCGGTTGTTCTCGCCGGGAGTAGCGCGAGTGATCGTCGACGGCACACTCGGAGGTGGAGGTCACAGCGAGGCGCTCCTCGAGGCGGGGTTCCGCGTCGTGGGGGTCGACCGTGATCCCGTCGCGCTCGCGGCGGCCACCGAGCGGCTCTCGCGGTTCGGCGATCGGTTTCGTGCGGTGAAGGGCGAGTTCGGAGACGTGGCCACGCTGGTCGAGGCGCCCATCGACGGGCTGGTGCTCGATCTCGGCGTCAGCTCTCCGCAGCTCGACACACCCTCGCGCGGCTTCAGCTTTCAGCACGACGGCCCGCTCGACATGCGCATGGGCGACTCGGGCGAGACCGCGGCCGAGCTGATCGTGCGCCTGCCCGAGAACGAGCTCGCCGACGTCATCTATCAATACGGAGAGGAGCGCTTCTCGCGCCCCATCGCGCGGTCGCTGAAGAACGCGCAGCCGAAGACGACCTTCGAGGCGGTGGAGGCCGTGAAGCGCGGCGTGCCGCGCAAGGCGTGGCCCAAAGAGATCAACGTCGCCACGCGCACCTTCCAGGCGCTGCGCATCGCGGTGAACCGTGAGCTCGAGCAGCTCGAGTCGGCGCTCGCCGCGATTCCCACGCTGCTCGTGCCTGGTGGCATCGCGGCCATCATCAGCTTCCACTCGCTCGAAGATCGCCTCGTGAAGCAGACGTTCAAGCGCCTGTGCGGGGATGTCGACGAGACCCCGAAGGACTTTCCCGTCGCGCGTCAGAGCGTCGCCACCTTC
>JBEOKA010000250.1:0-13861 GCA_040275325.1 Myxococcaceae bacterium
AGGTCGACGCGCTCGCCGAGAGCCCCATCGCCGAGCTGAACGTGAAGGGCCTCAAAGCGAAGGCTGGTGACGCCCTGCGCGCTCCGGCGTCGAAGAAGAAGTGACAGGAGACACGCCATGGCAGCCACTGCGTTCACGCGGAACTACACCGACCACTCGAACGACAGCGGGTACCAGTTCGAGTTTCACTGCGACAAGTGCGGCAACGGCTATCGGTCGAGCTTCAAGACGTCGACCATCGGCGTCGCGGCGAGTCTCATCAAAGCAGCGGGCAGTCTCTTCGGCGGCGCGCTCCATCAGGTGGGCGCGGGCGCTGATCACGTCAAAGACGCGCTGCGCGGCGAAGCGTGGGACTCGGCGTTTCAAGAGGCCGTGGCCGAACTGAAGCCGAAGTTCCATCAGTGCACGAAGTGTGGCCACTGGGTGTGCCCTGACGTGTGCTGGAACGAGGAGCGCGCGCTGTGTGAGGGGTGCGCTCCGAAGCTGGCCGAGCATGCGGCTTCGATTCAGGCACAGGTCGCGGTCGAGCAGGTCTGGGAGAAGGCGCGGAAGACCGACCAGACGGCAGGGCTCGACACCGAGCGGGCGCAGCAGGCCGCGTGCGGGTCGTGCGGTACGAGCCTGCAGCCGAACGCGAAGTTCTGTGTGGGGTGCGGCAAGCCGGTGGGAGCGGCCGCGAAGAAGTTCTGCGGCGAGTGTGGGAACGAACTGCCGGCGAACGCGAAGTTCTGTGCCGGGTGTGGCGCGAAGGCAGGCTGATCAGCTCGCGTCCGGGGTGCTGCAGGCTGGGCCCAGGCCCCCGTCGGGCAGAATGAAGTGGCAGCCCTCGACCTGCGGCACGAACTCACAGCGCAGTCGAACACCGCACGCGCTGATCCCCGAGCCGGCATCGACGACCCAGGTGCGGCCTGGGTGGGAGTCGAATTCGTCTGCGTTGTTGAACTCGTCCCGCGACTCCGTCACGCGGCAACGTTCGCCTGACTGCCGAACCGCGAACGAGCAGGGGCAACCCGTCTTCACCGCACACTTCGTCGAGCGCCCGTGCGGAATGACGACCTGACCCGAGACGTGAAGGACCTGATCTGCCCACGCGCGCTGAAGGCCGAAGATTGCCGCTGCGCTGATCAGCACCACCGAGAGTCGCTTCACTTCGGTGTCGCGCCCAGCCACCAATCAGGCTGCACCCACCACACGCCAGCCGTCTCGCTCAACGACTTCGCCAGCGAGAACACCTCGAGCGGCGCGCACGGCACCTTCACCACGCCGTGCTGCACCACCGTGCCCTTCCCCATCGCGTCGCGCACCTTCTCTGGTGCAACGCCCGCCTTCGGCACCACCAGCACGCCGCCGATGGGCACGCGCAGCTTCGGGCCGTCATCCCGATAGACGGGCAACAGCTTCGGCTCGGTCGTCAGCACCACCGACGCGCGCTCGACGCGCCACAGCCGCATGCGCCCGCGCGTCATCGCCACCATCGCGCCCTGAGCCCGCAGCGCGGCACCGGTGTGCTCGTCTCCATCGCGCTCGGCGACGAGCGACTCATCGAGGTGAACGGTGCGCTCTTTGCCGCCGTCGCTCCACGTCGTGACGGCTGGCCACCCGCCTGGCTCGACGACGGGCACCACCGGCTGCGGCGCCACCACCTGCGACAACATCAGGCTGAGCAACACGCTCTTCACGTCACGGCCTCCCCGACAGCGCCAGCTTCCACGAGACGAAGCGTCCCACGTCTTGTGACGCTACGTCGCGCACCTGCAGCGTCCACTTCCCGTCTGCGGGCTCATCGAGGTGACGAACGCTGGTGAAGGTGAAGCCGTCGATGGCCGAGCACGTGCCCATGCAGGAGTGCCTGGGGTGGAGCCGTGAGAGCCCGCCGCCTTCATGCTGCAGGACCAGCTCGAGGTCGCCCGAAGCCGGGTGCGTGATGGTGACCGTCACCTCGACGAAGTCGACCTGCCGCACGCTGCTGCCCGCCACGTCGATGCTGCTCGATACGCCCGTCAGGTCGTTGTCGGGAATCGCCGCGCCGACGGCTTTGAGCGGGCTCTCGAAGGTCACCTCGGGCACGCCAGCGTCGTACGTCTTCGCGAGGCGTACGGCGGCCGCGGCATCGATGACCCCGAAGCCGTAGTCGTGATTCACGGGGTGGCCCGCGCCGTTCGTCGTCCAGTCGGCGTGGCGGGCGTCGTTCTTCCGCGCGCTGAGCGCCAACACGCGCCGCACGTCACGCCACGTCAGCGCCGGGTTCGCTTGCAGCAGCAGCGCCACCACGCCCGATGCGTTCGGCGTCGACGCCGAGGTGCCCTCGAACGTCTGCGTGTAGTTCGCGTTCGACGGCTCTCCCGGCGTGCGGCCGTTGTTGTACCCGGGGCTGCCGGTGATGTCGGTCGTCGTCAGGTAGTGAAAGGCACGGTCTCCCGAGGGTGTCGAGACGAGCACGTTGGCGCCGGGCTCGGAGTACGCCGCGCGTTTTCCATCATCACCGACGCCGCCGATGGCCAGCACGTAGCGGCTGTTCGCCTGCGCGTCGAAGTTCGAGTCGTCGGGGAAGCGGTCGTTGGCGCCGTTGCCTGCGGGGAAGAGGTACACGACGCCCTTGCCGCCGCGCCCTTCGCTGGTGCCGCGCTTGACGCCCATGAGCCACAGCGCGTCGGCGGAAGTGAGCAGCCCGGTGCCGTCATCGGCATCGCCCCAGCTGTTGTTGCTGACGCCGTTCTTGTCGAGACCACGCACCATCGCGTCGAGCTCGGCCGACGACGTGGAGTCCTGCAGGAAGTTGTACGAGACGAGCGTCACGCGTGGAGCGACGCCTCGCCCTCCGACGCCGTTCACGTCACGCGCGCCGATGAGGCCCGCGACGGCGGTGCCGTGCTCCGCGAGGTCGACGGTAGCGTTGCCGAGGTAGTCATGACTGTCGGTCACGTTCGCGTTCTGCGCGAGGTCTTCGTGCGCGAGGTCGACGCCGTCATCGACGACGGCCACGCGAACGCCTTCCCCGCGCCAGTCAGCCCAGACGGCTTCGACGGTCAGGTCCTGCCCACGCGAGCCGCCCGCCTGCCCGGTGTTCACCAGGTGCCACTGCGCGGGGAAGAGCGGGTCACCCGGCGGCGTGCCGACCGAGACGTTCGCCGAGCCCATCGTGCCTGCGCAGCCGAGCGTGTACGTGGTGTTCATCAGCGGGCGAACGCCGCGCGTGCCCGTCGCGGGAACGTCTTCAGCGAGCGGCTCGAGGCGGCACCCCGGAGCGGCGGCAGCCCACGAGAGCTCGACGAGGTCTCCAGCGAGCACGGTCGCAGGCGTCGCGGTGAAACGGTCGATGCGCGCGGCCACCACGATTCGGGTCGTCGAGACAGCCTTGCCGCAGGTGAGCGTGTACTCGGTGGTGCTCGTGGGCGTGACGGCGAGCGCACCCGCGAGACCCACTTCCATGCCGAGTGGCTCGAGCCGACAGGACGAAGCGCCGCTGCTGCTCCAGCTGAGCTGGCTCGTCGCTCCTGGAGGAATGGCGGCTGGCTCGGCGGTGAAGAACGAGATGCTGGCAGGGGTGCAGGCCGTCAGCGCGACGAGGGGAAGCCAGAGACGCATCGCGTGAGGGCGTTAGTCCCAAGGGACGGTGCGGGCAATGGCGCCACTGACGCTCGCCGCGCGCCTGTGACACATTGCCTCGTGATGTCCTCTCGGCGGCTGGTCTTCGTTCTTCTCTGTGTCTTCGAGGCCTGTACCTGTGTCGACGTGACGAAGGTGACTTCGTTTCGCTGCGACGAGGGCGACGTCTGCTCCGATGGGAGGCGCTGCTGTTCCGATGGCGTGTGTCGCCAGGCGTGCGCCGAGGGCGACGGCGGAGCGACAGCTGGCGGAGCCGCGACAGCCGGCGGTTCGGCGGGCGGGGCTGCGGGCGGCTCGCCGGGGTGTCAGAACAACCAGCCCTGCGCCGGCAACACGGGCGCACCGTGTCTGAGTGGCGTGACGTTCTGCCAGGCTGGCACACCGAGCTGTATCGACGGGCCTGCGGTGTCGGGCGTGGCGTGCGGAAACAACCTCATCTGCCGCAACGGCAACTGTGTGACCTGCACCGAGGGCGTCACCTGCTCGTCGAACGCCGACCCCTGTCGTGAGGGCGAAACCGTCTGCGGAAGCGACGCGGGCTGCGTCGACACCACGCGACAGAAGCCAGCGGGCAGCCCCTGTGGCGTTGGGCGGGTGTGCACGACGGCGGGCCAGTGCATCACCTGCAGCGAAGGGGCGATTTGCTCCGGCAACCCCAGCAACCCCTGCGTGCAGGGCGTGGTTCGCTGCGCTTCAGGCTCGGCCGTGTGCGTCGATGGGCCCGCCGCGCCTTCGGGGCTCGCGTGCGGCGTCGACCGCGTGTGTCTCAACGGAAACTGTCTGCAGTGTGCTGCCAACACGCCATGCGCCTCGAACCCGGGAGCTCCGTGCAAACGAGGTGTCACCACGTGTGGTGCCACGCCAGCGTGCGTCGATGGAGCGAACGCTCCAGCCGGGAGCGCCTGCGGTGTCGACCAGGTCTGCTCGAATCAGGGTACCTGTCTGAGCTGTGTCGCGGGCGCGTCATGCTCCACCAACGCTGATTCATGCCGGCGAGGGGTCGTGCAGTGCTCCACGGGTTCGGCGGTCTGTGTCGACGACGCGCTGAAGCCCGCAGGCTCGAGCTGTGGGGCTGATCAGGTCTGTACCTCGACTGGCATGTGCGTCGCGTGTGGGGCCGGCGGCAGTTGCACCACCAACCCATCACCCTGCCGGGCTGGCCTCTTCTCGTGCGCGACAGGCACGCAGGTCTGCGTTGATGGAGCTCCGAAGGCGGCGGGAACATCATGCGGCGCAGCGCAGAGCTGTGACGCCAACGGGTTCTGCGGCGCGTGCGTGGCGGGCGCTTCGTGCAGCTCGAACCCCGGAGCGCCGTGCAAGTCGGGCATCATCGACTGCAGCACCGGCTCGACCCGATGCCTCGACTCGACGAACGTGACGGCAGGTACGGCGTGTGGCCCCGACCGCGTGTGCACCTCCGCGGGCAGCTGCATCGCCTGTGTCGCGGGAAGCTCGTGCACCACCAACCCGAACCCCGGCTGCCGAACGGGCATCACGGCGTGCACCACGGGCGCGCAGACCTGCGTCGACTCGGGCAACCGGGCGGCCGGCACGAGCTGCGGCATGAACCAGGTGTGCAGCCCCGGCGGCAACTGTGTCACCTGTGTGGCCAACAGCGCGTGCACGACGAACCCGACCTCGAGCTGCCGCAACGGCATCACCAGCTGCACAACGGGTAGCTCGCAGTGCGTCGATGGCACGAACAGGGCCGCGGGCACCACCTGTGGCGCGGGACAGGTGTGTGACGCGAACGGCAACTGCGGCGCGTGCGTCGCCGGGCAGACCTGCACCTCGAACGCGGGAGCCCCCTGCAGAACGGGCCTCACCAGCTGCAGCTCGGGCAGCACACAGTGTGATGACGCCAGCAACGCCGCGGCGGGCCTCTCGTGCGGCGCAGGTCAGGTCTGCAACGGCCTGGGCGCCTGCATCGCCTGCAGCGCAGGCTCCACGTGCGGCACCAACCCCGGCCTGTGTCGAAACGGCGTCACCGACTGCGCGACGGGAGCCCTGCGATGTGTCGACGGCGGCAACAAGGCGCCAGGCACCACGTGTGGCTCGGGTCAGGTCTGCGACAGCGCTGGAGCGTGCGTGAACTGCGCCGCGGGCAGCGCCTGCACGCCGACGAACCCGTGCTTCAACGGCTCCATCGCCTGCACCTCCGGCTCGCCGGTCTGCGCGAATGGTTCGCGAAGGGGCACTGGCGCGACGTGCGGAACGAACCAGGTCTGCAACGCCCTCGACCAATGCGTCTCGTGCACGCAGGGAGCCTCGTGCGCGACGAACCCGGCCTCGGCCTGCCGCGCGGGCACCATCGAGTGCTCCAGCGGAGCACCGGTCTGTGTCGATGGCGCACCAAAGACGAATGGAACGGTCTGCAGTGGAGGCGTCTGCAACGCGGGCTCGTGCATCGCGTGCAACGACGGCGCATCGTGCACGACCAACCCGGGCGCGGCTTGTCGCAACGGCCTCATCAGCTGCGCGTCGGGCAGCGCCGTGTGCGTGGACGGCAGCAACAAGATGAACGGCACGACGTGCCCGAGCGGTGTGTGCAGCGCGGGCGCCTGCGTGGCCTGCAACGCCGGCGCGAGCTGCACGACCAACCCGAACGCGGCGTGCCGCAATGGCACCATCAGCTGCACCACTGGGAGCGCGGTGTGCATCGATGGCACCGCCAAAGCGAACGGTACGACGTGCGCCGGAGGCGTGTGCAACGCAGGCTTCTGCAGCGCCTGCACGCAGGGGGCCGGCTGCACCTCGAACCCCAGCTCGACGTGCCGCAACGGAACCATCGACTGCGCGACTGGCAGCGCGGTGTGCATCGATGGCAGCAACAAGGGCAACGGCACCTCGTGCCCCGGGGGTGTCTGCAACGCGGGGTCGTGCAACCCGTGCAGCGGCGGTGCCTCATGCACCACCAACTCGAATCAGGCCTGCCAGAACGGCGTCATCGACTGCAGCTCGGGCGCGGGCGTCTGCGTCAACGCTTCGAACAAGATGAATGGCACCAGCTGCCCCGGCGGCGTGTGCAGTGGAGGCTCGTGCAACTCCTGCTCGCAGGGCGCCTCGTGCAGTCCTTCGAACGTGTGCAGGACAGGAACCATCGACTGCAGCTCGGGCAGCGGGGTCTGTGTCGAGTCGGGCAACGTCGGAACGGGTTCCGCCTGTCCTGGTGGTGTCTGCAACGCAGGTGCGTGTGTCGCGTGCGTCTCGGGGCAGGCCTGCTCGGGGAACCCCAACGTCTGTCGGAGCGGCGTCATCGACTGCGCGAGCGGAGGTCCGGTCTGCGTCGATGGCGCAGCAGGCGCGAACCTCCTGGCCTGCCCGGGCGGTCGCTGCGTCTCGGGGAATTGTTGTACCGGCTGTGTCGCCAACCCATCGACCACGCCCAGCTGCGCTGGCGGCTTCCTGGTCACGGCCTGCGGGGCCGATGGCTTGAACTGCCGGGTCTGCCCAACCTGCAGCTCAGGCCGGATCCGCACCTGCGACCTCGGTGAGTGTTTCTGCGAGTTCTAATGTGAAGGCTCGCTAGTCAGATGCCACGTCTGGGAGATCTCGAGACGAAGGTGCTGCGCCGCTTCGAAGCGCCAGGGTTCGGCCGTGCGCTCGACCACTCACTCGCTCCGCTCGAGTCGCTGCGAACGCTGCACGATCTGCTCTGGGCGGTCTACGAGCACGACGGCGCGTGGCGGCTCCACGTCTCGGCCGGCTTCGAGCTGCGCCTCAACGGCGTGGTGACGGGTGGTGGCGCGCTGATCAATGGCGACGTCATCGACGACGGCACCGGGTGCTTCCGCTTCGTCACGACCGTCTGGCCTGGCGCCGGAAAGCCGGAACTCGACGCGAAGACCCTCGCGGCGCCGCACGACGACGCGCTTGCCCTCGTGTACCGTGACTGGTTGCTCGAGCACGAGAGCCCGCTGGCCGAGACGTTGAGGCGGCCCGTTCCCCTGGCCGAGCAGGCGCGTCACCTGTGGAGCCTCGCGCCGCGTATCGCCACCGGCCTCGTCGAGGCGCGCTTCGCCGGCCCCTTCGTGCAGCGCGTGACCGTTCGAGACCCGAAGCTCGACCTCGTCGACTTCGTCGAAGCGCTGAGCCGCTGTGCTGCTGATCAGCGCCACCTCGACGCCGTGCGCACCATCGGCCTGTCGACCGACGACGGCGTTCAACTCGCCCTGTTGTTGGCCCGAACGCCCGCGCTGTCGAAGCTGGTGCGCCTCGAAGCCGGTGACCGCGGCGCGTGGCAGCTCGACGACTTTCGCCGGCATGATCAGCTCGACCCGCACGCTCGCGACGTCGCGCGCTTCTCGAGCCCACGCGAAGGCCCCGCGCGCCCCGTCACGCTCGAGGTCGTCTCGTGGGACGGGTGGACGGCCGTCGAACCCCTCACCTCGGCGAAGGCCCTGCTGCTCGACCGCGACATGTTCCTGACGCCACTCGATGAGGGCGCCACGCTGACCTCCGCCAGCGCTTCAACGACCGTTGCATTGCTGCGAAAAGACGACTGGGTGCTCGAGGTGACGCCGTCAGCGCGGCCTCCCTTGCTGCCCAGCCGTCTCGGGTTGCCTGTTCGAGATCAATGTGGCCTCGCCCTCGACGAGGTGTTCGAGATTGTGGACGGGTTGAGGTGTCGGCTGACGCCTGCCCGCTGAGACCTTCTGGGGAGCGGCGGCTGGGGCAGCCGTTAGATCTCTGAGGTCATGGGGCGACGGTCGATGATGGAGTGGCTGGTCCCTGCGCTCGGCGACGGCACCCTCTCGGACGACGAGCGTGGCCGTCTGAGGAAGTTCACGCTGCTGGCGACGATGGTGCTCATCGCGTGCGTGGTGTCAGTGATGGCCCAGCTGACGCAGCGCGCGTGGCAGTCTGCGGCGGGCACGGCATCGGTTGGCTTGGTGGCAGCACTCTCACTGGTGGCGGTGCGGTTTCGGGCGAACCTCGGCGTGGTCGCGACCTGTCTGCTCGGCTTCGGCGTCGCGATGGCTGCGACGATGGGCATGATGTCGGGCTCCGAGGGGCTCACGTCGATTTTCTGGATCTCGTCGGCGCCGCTGGTGGCCATGGCCGTCGGCGGGCGGCGCGCGGGCTTCGTGACGCTGGCGCTCTCGGTCGTGGCCATCGCGTTGGCGCACTACGGCATCGAGCACCACTGGCTCGCGCCGGCGCTGATCAAGGAGCGCACCTTCGGCACCAAGCTGGTCTCGATGCTGGGCGTGGTGGTGACGCTCTTCTTCCTCGTCCGCGCCTACGAGACCGAGACGCAGGCCAGCATTCAGCGCCTCAAGGAGCAGAACCGGCAGCTCGAAGAGGCCCGCGCCGAGGCCGAGCGCGCCAACACCGCGAAGAGCAACTTCCTCGCGACCATCAGCCACGAGATTCGCACGCCCCTCAACGGCGTCACGGGCATGGTGGCGCTGCTGGCCGACGAGAAGGACCCGAAGCGCGTGAAGGAGGGCCTCGGCATCATGCAGCAGAGCGCCGACACGCTGCTGGCGGTCATCAACGACGTGCTCGACATCTCGAAGATCGAATCGAACCACCTCGAGCTCGAGTCGATTGCCTTCGCGCCGCGCACCGAGCTGCAGCTGGTGGTGAACCTGGTGCAACCACGCGCGGCCGAGGTGCACACCGAGGTCGAGCTGATGGTGGCTCCAACGGTGCCGGCGTGGCTCAAGGGAGACCCGACGCGGTTTCGGCAGATTGCGCTGAACCTGGTCTCGAACGCGGTGAAGTTCAGCGCTGGCGGGTTGGTGAGCTGCCGCCTCGACATCTACGGCCCCGAGCTGTTACTCGAGATCATCGACAACGGCATCGGCATGAGCAGCGAGGTGGTGTCGAAGCTGTTCACACCGTTCAGCCAGGCCGACGCGTCGACGACACGGCGCTTCGGAGGCACGGGGCTGGGGCTGGCCATCGCGCAGCGGCTCATTCAGGCGATGAAGGGCACGATTCAGGTCGACAGCCAGCTCGGCGTGGGCAGCTGCTTCGTGGTGCGAATTCCGTATGAAGAGACGCAGGCGCCTCCGTCGCAGGCGGCAGTGACGCGGCAACCGGGCCCGTGTCGAGTGCTGGTCGTCGAGGACAACCCGGTGAACCAGCTCGTCGTGAGGCGGCTGCTCGAGTCGATGGGCCACGAAGTGACGTTGGCCGCCGATGGGCGCAAGGGGCTCGAGGTGAGTGAAGGGCAGACCTTCGACCTGGTGTTGATGGACTGCCACATGCCGGTGATGGATGGGTTCGACGCGGCGAAGGCGATGCGCGAGCGCGGGGTGAAGACGCCCATCTATGCGCTCACGGCGGCGGTGAGCACGGAGGACCGGGAGCGGTGTCTGGCGGCGGGCATGAACGACCTGCTCCCCAAGCCGCTGCGGCTGGAGCGGCTCAAAGAGGTGCTGGCCCTCGTCTCCAGCGGGTCGTCGAGCCGCGCGGCCTGATCGGCGGCACCATCGCTGACCGCAAGCCGATGCCGCGCCGAGGTTGGTTCGCGACGGCGCAGTCGAACTGGGAGAGACTACCCCCGTGACGGGCGCCTCCTTCATCGGCCAGAAGCTGGGTGACTACGAGGTCATCGCGCGCGTCGGCACCGGCGGCATGGGCGCGGTCTTCGAGGCGAAGCACCCGGTCATCGGCAAACGCGTCGCGGTGAAGGTGCTGCACCCGGTGTTCGCGGCCGACCCGAAGGTCATCGAGCGGTTCATCAACGAAGCGCGCGTCGTCAACGCCATCGGCCACCCGGCGGTCGTCGACATCTTCTCGTTCGGCAAGACGGCCAGCGGCATGCCGTACTTCGTCATGGAGTTCCTCAAGGGGCGCTCGGTCTTCGACGTGCTCGAGCAGGAGGGCGCGCTGCCGATGGGGCGGGCGCTCGACCTCATCAGCCAGCTGCTCGACGTGCTCGAGAAGGCGCACGCAGCGGGCGTCGTGCACCGCGACCTCAAGCCGCAGAACCTCTTCGTCGAAGAAGGCCCGAACGGCCAGCGGCTGCGCGTACTCGACTTCGGCATCGCCAAGTCGCTCACCTCCGAGCTGAAGCAGCAGCTCACGGGCAGCGCGATTCTCGGCACGCCCGGGTACATGGCGCCGGAGCAGATCAACTCCGAGCCGGTGACGCCGCGCACCGACCTCTACGCGACGGGCGCGGTGCTGTTCGAGCTGCTCACCGGCCGCGCCGTCTATGCGGGGACGAACGTGGGGCAGCTGTTGATCAAAGCGCTGCACGAAGAGGCGCCGCGCGCGTCGACGCTCAAGCCCGACCTGCCGAAGGAGATCGACGACCTCGTGGCGAGGCTGCTGTCGCGAGAGGCCGCGCGACGTCCGGCATCGGCCCGCGAGGCGCTCGACCTGGTGCAGGGCATTCAGCAACGGCTCGAGGCCTACGGCAATCTGCCGACCCGCGCCGAGCTGCCGGTGCTCGAGGACCCGCACACGACGAACAAGGAGCTCGCGCCCGTTCCCGGCATCGACGACAAGGTGACGGGCGTGTCGAAGGCCCTCAAGCCGCGCGTCGACATGCACGAAGCCGGTCAGCGCACCGAGCCCGCGTTCGTGTCGCCAGGGCGTGCGCCGGCCGCGCGCGTGGGTCCGATGCCAGTTCCACCGATGGACGACGCGACCCGTCCGGTGCCGAAGGTGAAGAGCAACCCGTCACGCCCCGCGCCCAACCTGCACGAAGTCGTCGCGGCGACGGCGGTCGACCGCCAGATGGTCGAGCGGATGAAGGTCGAGGCCACCTCGCGCGGCGGGCCGGGAAAGTGGCTGTTGCTGCTCGTCGTGCTGGCCGCGCTCGGCGTGGCGGGTTGGTACCTCACACGGCCCAAGGCGGGCGACGACACCACGCCTGCCGACTCGATGACGATTCCCGGCAGGGAGTGACCCTACGCGTTTCGTTTAGTCGTTGAGTTCGTGTCAGCGAAGTCGCCGGTGGGTCCGCACATACTCAGCGAGCAATTGGTCATCGTACAAACAGGCGATGACGCGCTCGAAGGAGGACTCGTGCTGCTGCATGACTCGAAGCGCGAGCTCCGCCGCGACTGACGGGGGGAAGCGGTATGCGCCTGCAGAGATGGCGGGGAACGCGATGGAGCGAACGTCGTTCTGCTTCGCCAGCGTGAAGGCGCGCTCGTAGACGCGTTCGAGGAGCGCGGGCTCACCCTTCTCACCGCCATCCCAGACAGGTCCGACGGCGTGAATCACGTACCGGGCTTTGAGCTTGAAGCCCGGCGTCACGACCGCATCGCCAGGTGGACATCGACCAAGCGCCCGACACGCAGTGAGCAGCTCGGGACCTGCCGCGCGATGAATGGCCTGATCAACTCCACCGCCGCCCGAGAGCGCTGCGTTTGCCGCGTTCACGATGGCGTCGACGTCGAGGGTGGTGATGTCGGCTTTGATCAGCTCGAGCACGCGTCACCGCCGCTGCTGAAAGAGCCAGTCGAACAACTCCGCGCGGGCGAAGGCGGGCTGCCACGCATCGTGACCGACGCCGGGGAACTCGGTGTAGCGCGCGAGCCCACCCAGCCGTTGCATCATCGCGTACAGCTCGCGGGTGTTCGTGTTGGGCACGAGCTCATCGCGCTCTCCGTGAAAGGCCCAGAGCGGAAACGAGAGCAGGTCTCTGGCGAGCGAGACGTCGAGGTCTCCCGAGATGGGCACGGCGGCGGCGAAGAGGTCGCGGTGGTGGGCGATGATGTCCCACAGGCCGATGGCGCCCATCGAGAAGCCGATGAGCGACACGCGCCGCGCGTCGACCGAGCGCCGGGTGCACAGCTCGCGCACCATGGCGACGACGGCGCGCTGGGTGCGTGACGGGCCGCCGTACCAACTGCCTCCGAAGGTGTCGTCGCGGTCGCACTGCGGAGCCACCACGATGCAGGGGTGCTGCTTCCTCAGCTCCGGCGACTCGAACACCCGCACACCGTTGCGAAGCTGGGCGGCGTTGTCGGTGCCGCGCTCTCCGCTGCCGTGCAGGTAGATGACGAGCGGGTATTGCGTGCGCTGCGGCTCGTACGGCTCGGGCAACAACACGCGCGTCGGCAGGCCCTGCAAGACGTCGGGCAGCCACGGGCCGATGCGGTCGTCAGGCATGCGAAAGGAATAGCGCAGCGTCTCGGTGAAAGCTGACCGAATGCGCGGGCTGTCATGGCGCACCGGGGTCGGGCGCGATAGCCGTGAGCGCATGGAAACTCTGCACGACCTGCTGGGCTTCACGGCGCGAAGCTTCGTCGTCTTCCTCACGGTGGCGGCGTCGACGGCGGCGATGGTGATGTTGATTCGCCGCGCGCGCGGGTTCTCGTCACACCCCAGTGGCTGGCTCGAGGTGAAGCACCTCAACGAGCGCTTCGACAACCTGCGCGACGGGCTGCAGGCGGGCATGGCGAAGGGGCGTGGCGCCTTCAAGGCGCTGCGCAAACAGCAGAAGGAGCTCTCGAAGGCCGCGCAGACGCTCTCGGCGACGAAGCCGAATGTCTACGTCGTAGACTTCGACGGCGACATCATGGCGTCGGCGACGACGAGCCTTCGCGAAGAGGTGACGGCCATCGTCGGGGTCGCGAAACCGGAAGACGAAGTCGTGGTTCGCCTCGAGAGTGGTGGTGGTGCGGTGCCGCACTACGGGCTCGCCGCGGCGCAGCTGTCACGGCTGAAGGACAAGAAGCTGAAGGTCACGGTGTGCATCGACCGCGTCGCAGCGAGCGGCGGCTACATGATGGCGTGCGTGGCGGACAAGGTGGTGGCGGCGCCGTTCAGCATCGTCGGCTCCATCGGCGTCGTCTCGCAGGTGCCAAACGTGCACCGGTTTCTGAAGAAGCACGACGTCGATGTCGAAGAGATGACGGCGGGCGAGTTCAAGCGCACGGTGAGCTTCCTCGGAGAGATCACCGACAAGGGCAAAGCGAAGCTGCAGGAGCAGCTGGAGGAGACGCACCAGCTGTTCAAGGCGTTCGTGAAGCAGAACCGCGCGGCGTTGAACATCGACCAGGTGGCGACGGGCGAGTACTGGCTGGGCACGCGCGCGAAGGAGCTGGGGCTGGTCGACCAGCTCGAGACCAGCGACGACTATCTGCTGGGCCGCTCGAAGGACGCGAACCTGTACCGCGTGCAGTTCCACCCGGCGAACGCGTGGCGTGAGCGCTTCATGGGCGGGGCGGCCGAGCTGAGCGAGCGGCTGGTGCTGCGCCTGTGGTCTCGCGCTCAGCAGCTCCGGCTACAGTGAGACGAAGCCCAAAGCGAGCCTGAGGAGCGGCGGCACGTGCGTGACTCG
>JBEOKA010000251.1:0-10643 GCA_040275325.1 Myxococcaceae bacterium
ACGTCATGTACGCGTCGGCCGCCTTGCCATACTCGTTCTTCGCCTCGAGTTGATTGATGAGCTTGAACGAGGACTGCTCGATGAGCTTCGCGAGGTCTTCACGGAACTTGCCGGTCGCGAGCTTCTCTTCGGCGTAGAACTTCTTCGACCACTCGTTCACCTTCGCCCAGTCCTGCAAGATGTTGTACGAGTCGAGCACCAGGTTGGCCGCGATTTCACCCGCGCGGTCGCCGTTCTCGAACTTGTAGTCAGGGTACTTGAGCGCGATGTCTGCGAAGCGGCCAACGGCTTCGTCGAGGTAGTTGTAGTCGTAGTAGATCTTCGCGGCCTTGTAGGCGATCTCGACCTTCTTATCGCCCTTCTCCACGTACTTGAGGTACCGCTCACACGCCTCGAGCAGGGCCTGCTTGGTCAGTGGAATGGCGGCCTTCTTCGAGGGGTCGCCGCCACCTGAAGGCGCCTTGCCAGCGTCGGCCGTCGCTTCTTCCTTCACCACCGAGTCCCACGCGAGAATCGAGTTGTAGGCGGCGTTGTTCATCCACTTGCCAGGCTTGCCGGGGTTGCCGTCTTCGCCCTTCTTCTCGACGCGGCCCACGTCTGTCATCATCACGCGCGTGTATTCTTCTGCGGCGCGCTTGTATTTGTTCAGGTTGTCGTTGAGCAACTCTGCCCAGAAGAAGCGCAGGTCGTACGCCTTGGGGCTCTCGGGGAAGAGCGTCAGGTAGTCGGCGTACACCTCGTTCGCGAAGCCGAAGGTCTCGTCGTCGCGGGTCTTCTTGGCCTCGTTGTGCCAGTTGACCGCGAGGTTCGAGATGGTGCGTTCGGACAATTCGCGCGCTTCGTCGAGCGCCTTCTTGTCCTTGTCGTCCATCTTCGAGTTGCCCTTCAGCACATCGTCCATGATCTTCACGAGGCGGCGCACCTGCGTGACGGTCTGGCGCTTGTTGCCGGCGCGCATCACGCAGTCGACGATCTTGCCCTGGAAGCCCGGCGCGTCGGGGGCCGTGGGGCGCTCCTTGATGAGCGAGTCGAAGGTGACGGCGGCTTCGCGATCCTTACCGTCTTCGTAATAGAGGTTCGCGAGCTGCTTCATCATGAGGCGCAGGTCTTCGGCCTTGTCGGCGAGCTTGCTGAAGCGCTCCTTCGCGTCGCTCGGAGCCCCACCGCCACGCGAGAAGGCACGCACGTAGTCACCACGCGCCTCCTTCACGAGGCCTGCGCGCTTCGACTTGCCCTTCCCCTCCACCTCTTCCGTTCCTGACATCTTCGCGTAGAGGACGACCGTCTTGAACTGGTCCATGGCCTTCTCGTAGTCGGCCATGTTGAAGTGACACCAACCCTGCTTGTACAGCGCATAGCCGTACACCTGGTTGTCGGGGTACTTCGCTGCATTCTTGTAATTCTCGAGCGCCTTCTCGAGCTGATCGCGCTTGCCCTTCGAGCCGTTGAAATAGAACTCGGCGACGGCAAGGTAGGCGTCAGGCAAGTACTTCGACTTCTGGTATTTCTCGATGAGTCGTTTGTATGAGGCGAGCGCTTTCTTCTGGTTCTTCTCGTCGGAAGAATCCATCAGGTTGAGGCCGAGGAAGTAGAGGACCTCGTCAGTGCGCTCGTACTCTTTGTACTCTTGAACGATCTGGTAGTACTTCTCGACGGCCTGGTCGGCGAACTCCTTCGACTGCGCCATGAGCTCGGCCTTCTCGGCTTCGGCGCGCTGAATGCCCGCCTCGTCCTTCGAGTTCATCGCCTTGATCTTGTCGTCGTCTTTTCGGTTGGCCTCGAAGAAGAAGTACTTCGACTCTTCCCAGTAGAGTTCACCGAGGCGGAACAGCAGCGCCGGCTTCTCTTTCTTGTCGTTCGACAGCTCGATGATCTTGGTGAGGTCCGCGATCTGATCGCGGCGCTTGCTCGCGACCTGCAGCTCGACGTCGAGCCTGAACGTGTCGTACGAGAGCGTCGGCGCGTCTTCTTCCTTCTTCTTCTTGCGCGTGATGTCGCCGGCCAGCGACTTGTCGGGCGCGATCGACGTCTCTTTCTTCTTCAGCTCGGTGTCGACGGCCTCCTTCTTCGTTGCGGCTGGCGTCTGCGCGAGCGCGAACGACGACACGAGGACGAGACTCGGAATCAATGAACGCATGGGGCTGTTCCCGAAAGAAGGGCGGGTACGCAAGAGCATCGTGGCGCTACGAACGAGGCGAAAGGCGCCTCGTCTCCTTCAACCCTTTGAGAGGCGCGGATTGTCGCCGCTCAGCGAGCGGAAGGTCAAGCAATCCGCGCGAGTGCGTGCGAGCTAACGACCCAGCAGCTCGAGCAGCGCCCGTGCGCGGCCCACCTTGCGCACATCGTCCCCGACGCGCACCACCAGCTCGACCGACGGGTCTCGCACGATCAACGACTTGAGCAACCACGGCTCGACGTCTGGAGGCACTTCGACCCTCGTGCCCACCCCGCAGGGAAACACCCCCGCGCTGACCGCGAGCAGGGTGGCGACATGCAGCTCGGCCGAGGGCTCTGCCGCGTCTCTCGTCGCGCAGTCGCGAGGCAGCAACAGCCCCGGCGTGAGCACCACCGCCTTGCGTCCGGGGAGCGTCTTGAACCGGCTCCACTCGAGGAGATCGATCGAGGCTTCTGGGCTCCACCGCACGAACGAGGGCCTCTGCGCGAGCAGCCAGCCGTGCTTCGGCTCGTCGAGCACACCCGAGACCTCGAGCGCCAGCGGACGTGAGCCACGCACCCTCGAGAGCGCTGAGGCCCCCTCGAGGTTCATCCACAAGCCGGCGCGGGGGCTCTTCGTGAGTGCCTTCGCGTCGACGCCCGAAAGCGGAGTGCGCAGCTGCACGAAGGCCGACTCGAAGCGATTGAGCGTCTCGAGCGTCGACTCCCGAAGCGTGTTCGTGCGCGTCGTCAGCCACAGCGCGACCTGGGGGCGAGCGAGCGCGCGCAGCACGTCTGGCTCGAGATCTTCGCTGGCGATGACGTGAACGCGCACCGAGCGCCCGACGATCACGTCAGGGCTCTCGGTGGGAACGGGTCGTTGGTTCTGAGCGAAGGCAGCCAGGCCTCCGAGCATCACCGCCACGACGACGGCGCTACTGGTTCTTTTCGATCCACTTCGCGAACGCATCGCGCTTGGCGGCCTCTTCGAACTGCGCGACGTCCCACAGGTCGACGCCAACGGCGATCTGCTGGTTCTGCTGAAGGTCGACGAACTTCTTCTCCCATTCGTCGGCAGTAACCTCGGTGGGGCCCGCGACCTGAACGCGCTCACCCTTCTTCTTCGGTGCAGGCGTCGTCGCAGCGGTCGAGGCCTTCGCCACCACGGCAGACGGCTTGATGTTCACGACGCCCTCGACGATTCGAACGATCGACGCCTTGCGCGCCTTGGGGGGCTTCGCCGCCGTCACCATCTTGTCGGCGTCGATGCGGAAGATGGTGCCGCGAACGCCTGCGACGGCGCGCTCGGTCGAGACCTCATAGCCTCCACCACCCAGCGCCTTCTTCACCTTCGTCCACAGGCTGCCCGACTGGAGGAACGCCTTGAAGCCCTTGCGCTCCTGGCCCTGGAACTCGGCCTCGGTGATCTCGAGCTTCGAGGCGGGCGCGAGCATGATGATGCTCTCGTCAGTGAGCAGCAGCTTCAGGTTGCCGCTCTGAACGTCGATGGTGTCGCCCAGCTCGATGGCCGAGTCCTTCGCGAGCTCGACGGCAGCGCCACCTTTCGGCGTGCGCGTGGCCTTGCCCTCGACCAGCGCGACCTTCCCCACTTCGGCGAACGCAGCCAACGAGACGAGGGCCACTGCGAATGCGAACAGGCGCTTCATGGACTTCCTCCGTTTGGCAGCAGCGTGACCGTCATCACGACTCGAGTCTCATCTGCCGCCAGCCAGCTTTCCCACGTGTGAAACCCGGACTTCTTCACTTCGACCCGGCGAGCCCGCGTGCCGACCCTCAGCGCGCGCGGCTCACCGTTGAAATCGGTGCACAGCCCCTGAGACACCCCATCGAGCGCGACCTCGGCATCAGCAGGCGCGCAATGCAGCACCAGCTCACCTGCGCCAGAGACCCGATACGGCTTTCGCAGCTGGGCCTCTGTGATGGTCGGCAGCGTGGGCAGGCCCGGCTGTGCGGTCGCGCAGCCGGCAAAGACAACCACCGCGACCCACTTCACTTCGCGACGGTGACCTCGACGAGATTGGTCTTCACGGCAGTGACGACGATCTTCCGCTTCTTGAAGCTGGTTCCCTTGAGCGCCTTGCCGAAGTCGGTGGCGTTGCCCATGAAGATGACGTTGTAGTTGGCTTTGCCGTCCGCGAAGTCGCCCGACCGAACACTCTTGACGCCCGAGACGGCGTTCACTGCGTGCTCGAAGTCCTCCGCCGCCTCGAAGTCGATGCCCGCGACGACCATCGACACCTGCGAGCCGTTGACGTCCTGGTTGCGCAGGTCTTCGAACACGGCGGCAAAGGTGGTGCTGACGATCTCTGGTGCCGTGTTCTCGGCAGCGAGCGAGGCGCTCTGCTGGTACGACATGCCGGCCTTCGAGACATCGTTCTTCAGCGAGACGGGCTTGAGCCGACCCGCCGTGCGCCCGAGCTCACGACCGGTCTTGGTCTCGAACATCGAGAGGTCGTAGTCGCCGGTCACGTAGAACAGAATCTGCTCTCCTTTGTTGTTGAACTCCGGAATGAGCTGATTGGGCTGTGGGGGCACGTACCGGGTCGTGGCGTTGCCGTAGAGAATGAAGTCGACGTCGGTCTTCTTCGCGACCTCTTTCGCATCCAGCTTGCCCTGAGCGGCTCCGCTCGAGAGCACCAGGGAGCCGTCGCCAGTGCCCTTCTCGTTGATGATGGTGAAGTTGGCCTCTCCGAACTTCTTGCGCAACGCCGTCGAGATGAACTCGCTCTTGGTCGCGATGCCCTTGTCGTCCATCAACTGCTCCTGCAGCACGATGAGCAGCTTGGCCTGGTGCAGCCGGCTGACGATCTGCTGCGCCGACTTCATGTCTTTGTCGAGGGAGGCGGTGCTGATCACCGCCTTCACCTTGACCTTGACGACCGTGGGCGATGCCTTCCTGTTGTCTTCGATGACCTCGTAGGACTTCACGTAGCCCGAGGCGTTCGCTGCGACGCGATCGACAACCAGTGCGTTGTTCCGCATGAGGGTGTTGGACTCGATCATGACGCCAGCGGCCTGCTCGACGGCCGTTCGGAGCGCCTGCTTCACCGCCTGGTCGTACGCTGTCTGGAGCCGCGTCTGCGGGTCGATGGCCGCGGTCTGGGCCACCGCGAATTCGCCGACTGCCTCTTTCACGACCGTTTCCTGCGCCAGGGCGACCGTCGCCACGACACCCACCATCACAGAGAGCATTCTGTTCATCTGGTTCCTCAGTTGAAGACGATGACGACCTTGCCCTGGGCAAGGAACGGGGGATTCATGGAGACGAGCTTCTTGGCTTCCTCGTGCGGCAGGAGCACGTCGGTGCCGTTCGCCTTGGCAGCCTTCACGACCATCGGCTTGTCGCCGGCCTTCATGCTCTTGCGCGCCTCGTCGAGCGACTGCACGTAGGCCGCGACGCCGGTCGTCTTGCGGGCTTCAGCCGAGAGCGAGTCGACCGTGTAGAGGGGCTTGCCCGCCTCGTCGAGCACGCGGGGCATCAGCGCAGGCATCAGCTTGAGGCCGCGCGCGTCGATCACGAGCCCGGTGCCAGTGCCTTCTTCGGACTTGGCCAGGACGGGCTCAGTGCCCTTCTCTGCCGGCTTCTCGGCGGGCTTCTCTGCCGCCTTCACGGGCTCAGTCTTCGTCGCGGGCACAGCCAGCATCTGCGTGGCGTCGGGGTCGAGAATGTCGGTCAACATCGCGACCGGAACCTCGACGTCAATCTCGACGCCGTTGTCCGAGAAGTAGCGCTTGTTGACGACCTTGTAGCCCTTGATGAGGCCCTCGACGCGCGCGCGAACCTCGTTCGACTGCATCACGTCGTCCATCTTGCGGGTGCCGTCGACCTGAACGCCCTTCACCTGGGAGAGCAGGTTTCGGAACGCGTCGAGCAGCGCTGCGCGCTCGGCGCCGAGGCGTGCCTGGGCAGGGCTGGAGGCCTTCATGTCGGGAGCACCGGCTCCGGTCGCGCGAATGACCTGGCCTTCCCAGTTCACTCCCTGCGGTGGTCGCTGTGCTTCCTTCGAGTCCTTCGCTGCACCTTGCGCGACCGCGTACATCGACACGGCCAACGCCACTGCCAACACCAGACGCTTCACGGGGCCCCCTTGATAGGTCCGACCAGGCTCTGAACGATTCGCCGTACTCTACGGACGGAAGCCAGAGACCTTCAAGGGAACCAAGACCCACGAGTCAGCTCGCGCGGGACACGAACTGATCGATCAGGCGGCGGTGCCTTTCGGTGAGCAACGTGAACCGAACGCCCGAGCCCTCTTCTTCGTGATCGAGGTCGGCCCACTCCCGAACGACCTCTCCTTCCGCGTAGATGACCTCTTCGGAGCCCGGCAGCTGGAACTGCAGGCCAACACGCTTGCCCGCCATCTGCGGCTCGATGAGGTGAGACAGGCCCACACCTTCGCGCGAGATGTCAGACGTGCGCGCCATGTACGGAACGCCGGCCACGTACTTGTTCAAATAGATGTCGAGGGCGACCCGGCTGTTCTTTCGCTTGTTGTTGCTCATGCACGCTCCGTTGAGGTGACAGCTGCTGCACTGCTGCAGCGAGCTGTTGCGAAGCGTACGGACCTGATCAGCCCCGTCAAAAAAGGCGTCGAAATGACCGAGAACTTGCGTCGCTGCTGATCGGGCTGATCACGCGAGCGGCCCCGATGATCAGCGGAATGCGTCGACGTCTTCGATGATCGTGACCGGCCCGAACCGCGAGAGATCACCCAACGCGTCTTTCGGGCCGACGACGACGATCTGCAGCGCGTCCTTCTTCGTGAGCTTCGCCGCTGCAGCGTTCACCTGGGCGGCAGTCACCTGACCGATGCGCTCGCGATACCGATCGAGGTAGTCGTCGTCGTAGCCGAAGAACTCACTGAGCGCGCGCTCCCACGCGATGCGCGAGGCCGAGTCGAAGCGGAACGCGAAGGTGTTGGTCGCCATGTCGGTCGCCGTCGCGAGCTCGGCCTTCGTCAGGGCCTCGGCGCCGCCCGTTCTCTCGAGCACCTCGAGCGCGACCTCGAGCGCCTGCACGGCCTGCTGTGGCCGGGTGTCGAAGCTGGCGGTGAATTGACCGAAGGTCGGGCCGCCTCCGACGCTCGATGACGCCGAGTAGGCGAGCCCGCGCTCATCGCGAATCTCGCGGTACAGCCTGCCAACACCAAAGCTGCCGAGCGCCGTGTTCACGAGCCGCATCGGGTACTCGTCTGGAGATCGACGGGCCCACCCTGCCCCGCCGATGCGCACCTTCACCTGCGCGACCGCTCGGGGAATCACGATGACCCGTCGCGCCGGAGGTCCCGCGCTACCGAAGTTGCGTGCCGGCGGCGCCCCACCCTTCCAGGCCGCGAACGAGCGGTCGATCAGCAGCTTCACGGCGGCGCGATCGAAGTCGCCGGTGATCACCAGCCGGGCCGTCTTCGGTGTCCACTTCGCGTGGAGCTTCTTCACGTCGTCGGGGGTGATTGCCTTGACCGTCGCCTCCGAAGCCTCGCGCCCGAGCAGCGTGTCGGTTCCGTAGAGCGCCTTGTTCAACGCGCGGGCCGCGAGACCGTCGGGGCGGTCGTTTCTGCGCTTGATCGACTCGAGCACGCGTGATCTCGCGACCTCGAAGCGAGCCCCATCGAAGCGGGGCCGCAGCACCACGTCGGCGAACACCGGGAAGAGCGCCGCGAGATCCTGACTGCGCACCGACAGGCTGACCTGCGAGTACTCGTCGGCCGCGCCTGCGCCGAGATCGGCGGCATGAAACTCGAGCAGCTCGTCGAGCTGCTCCGGCGTGCGGGTGCCCGCGCCTCCCGAGGTGACGAGCTCGGCGGCGATGCCCGAAACGCCGAGTCGATCGGTCGGCTCATCGACCGCGCCAACGGGAACGAGCGTGCGCACGAGCACGAGCGGTGAGGCGTGATCCTCCATCAGGTACACGACGAGGCCGTTGGGTAGCTCGTAGCGCTCGGGGCGAGTCACCTTCACGTCGAGCGGAGCGACCGCGATGGCCTTCGGGTCGACGTCGAGGGCAGCTGGGAGCTCGGCCAGCACGCGTTTCTGCGGAGCGGCCTCGAGCCCCGGATTCGGGCGCGTCACCACTGGCTCGATGGCGATGGGGGCAGTGGCACAACCGACCAGCAACGAGACCAGGAGCAGCCGGTTCATCGCGCGCCTCCTTCTTTGCCGAGCGTGACGACGACGCTTCGCTTCTGATCGAAGTACTGGGCCGCCACGCGCTGCACATCGGCGGGCGTGATGGCTGACAGCTCCTGCGGCAACCGCACGGCGTACCGCCAGTCATCGAAGAGGGCCTGATAGCGACTCAGCGCGCTCGCGAGGCCCGAGTTCGAGTCGATGGAGCGCGCGAAGTCGGCGGTCAGCCGGTTGCGCACCTTCTCGAGCTCTTCGGCGGTCGGTGGCGTCGTCTTGAGCTGCTCGAGCTCTTCCCAGACGGCCCGCTCGACGTCTTCGTTCTTCACGCCGCTCATCGGAACGACCGAGACGACGAAGAGGTTCTCGGCCCGCACGCCCGGCGCAGAGAAGACGCCCACGCCCTGCGCCAGCCTGTCCTTGAAGACGAGGCGCTGCTGGAGTCGCCCGGTTCTTCCTTCGCTCAACAGCACCTCGAGCACGTCGAAGACGAAGTCGTCTTTCGCGGGTGGTGGTGGGCGGCGAACGGCGATGGCGAGGCGGGGGCTAGCGTCGAACGTGACGTGCGCACGGCGCTGGGCGCGAAGCGGAGGATCGGTGAAGACCGGCGCTGACGGGCGCGGCCTCGCGGGCACGGCGCCGAACGTGCGCTCGAGCAGCGGCTTGAGCTGGGCGGTGTCGAAGTCACCCACGAGGCAGCCGACCGCGTTCGAGGGTGCGTAGAACCGGCGATGAAAGTCGAGCGCCTTGCCGAGCGTCATGGCCGCGAGGTCCTTCTGGTAGCCGACGGTGGACCAGCGGTACGGGTTCGAACCAAACGCGAGCTGGTTGAGCTCTTCGAAGAGCACGCCACCGGGGTTGGTCTCGATCGAGCGCAGGCGCTCCTCCTGAACGACGTCGCGCTCGGTGTAGAAGTCGCGCAGTACGGGAGCCGCGAGCCGCTGCGCCTCGACCGTCGCCCAGAGCTCGAGGCGGTTCCTCGGCAGACTCACGAAGTAGCTGGTGAGATCCTTGTCGGTCGTCGCGTTGAGGCCGACGCCGCCGTTCACCTGATAGAGCTGAGCGAGGGCGTTCTCGTCGGTGAGGGCTTTGTGCCGGGTCGACAACGCCTTGAGCTCGGCCTTCAGCGCGACGCCCTGGTCCGACGAGGCGGTGCCGGCGCGTTCGAGCTTGGCGAGCGCATCACCAACCCGTTCGATCTCGAGCAGCAGCGCCTGCTCCTCGGGCCAGTTCTTCGTTCCCAGGCGCGGCGTGCCCTTGAAGGCCATGTGCTCGAAGAGGTGCGCCAGGCCGGTGAAGCCCTGCTCCTCGTCGATGCCGCCCACGCGGAGCCGGACGAACCCGGTGAAGACCGGCGCGTCGTGACGCTCGACGAGCAGAAACACCATGCCGTTCGAGAGGGTGAGCTCGGTGACGCGTGATTCGAGCCCGGCGCTGGCGGTGAGCGCGGCGAGGACGGCCGTGGTGAAGAGCAGGCGCATGCGCCGATGACTACTCCACCTCGACCGTTGCTTCTTCGTCTTCGAGCGTCCTCGCCTTGTTGGAGCGAGCAGCGCAGCCCAGTCTGAACGCGACCGCGCACCGGAGCCGTCGTGCCCGGCGATCACGCTCGTGCGCACGACCGTCGTCGACCCCGCATCCAGGGAGCCCGCCGCATCCTCGCGGTCACCGTTTCTGCGCTGGCCCCTTCTCTGCGGGCGAAGCCAACGCCGCCTCGGTCGCGCGCAACAACGGCTCGGCGCTCACTGGCCCGCCTGCGGCCCCCGTCATCCACACGTCGGGAGCGACCGCGCCCTGCTTCGACATGCGCTCGATCTCGGTGCCGACGACGCCCTTCTTGTTCACCTGCTCCTCGATCTGAAACGCGATCAGGTGACCGAGCGGGTAGTTGAAGAGGTACAGCGGGTAGCTGATCATGTGCGAGTAGATGCCGAGCAGCGGCGTGTCTTTCCCGCCCAGCACCGGCGCGTAGTACTGATTCCAGATGCGCTTCGAGATGGCCACCGTCGCCTCTCGCAGCTCGGCCGGCTTCGCGTTCGGGTGATCGTACATCCAGTGCCAGACCTCGAGATCGACCAGCGCGACGCCGGCGATCTCCCACGTCGACCAGAAGTCGTTGAGCACGCGCAGCCGATCCTGCTCGGCCGAGGGCTTGCCCAGCCCGAGCAGCTCGAGATCGCGTGCCTGGAAGACGAAGGCGATGGCCTCGGTGAAGGCGGTGTTCGGAACTCCGGCGAGCAGGGTGTGATCGACGTCGTAGAGCGAGAACACCTGCTCGACGTTGTGCCCGAGCTCGTGCACCGCGATGTTGTAGCCCTTGTAGTCCATGCCGCCCTGCTCGACGC
>JBEOKA010000252.1:0-9201 GCA_040275325.1 Myxococcaceae bacterium
GCGTGAGCGAGTTCCACCACTCCCTCGCGACGGGGAACCTGATCGAAGACTCGGTGTTCGACGACGGCTTCGCGATCGTGAACCGCGGCCAGGAGTCGACGGGCGCTGGCCACACGGGCACCGAGAACGTCTTCTGGAACGTGCGCGGCACCGGCGTCGTGCGCTCGATGCAGCTCGGCCACGGGTTCGTCATCGGCACCGAGGGCCTCACCATCGAGACGCGCGATCTCTTTCTTCTCGGCCACACCGGCACCGAGCCGTTCGACTGGGTCGAAGGCGTCGACGCGGGCAGCACCCTGACGCCGCGCTCTCTCTTCGACGATCAACGCGCGCGAAGGGGCCGGTGACGGTTCTTCCCGGCTGTGGCACGGTGGAAAGCGATGCGTCACCTCGTCGTCGTCCTCGGGTTGGTGCTCTCGGCCTGCCCTGCCATCAACTCGAAGCCCTGCTCGTCAGACACCGAGTGTGAAGCCGATCAGCGCTGCCGCCGCGGAGCCTGCGGGCCGATCTGCGTGAACGATGGCGAGTGTGGAGATGGGCAGCAATGTCTGAGCGGCCGGTGTGAGCCCCGCCCCGAGTGCGCGCAGGATCTCGACTGCGCCTCTGGGTTCACCTGCGCGAGCGGGCGTTGCCAATGCACCGCCGACTCCGCGTGCGCCTCGAACCAGACCTGCACCGACGGCGTCTGCACGGCGCGCGTCCGTTGCCGTCAGGACGCGGAGTGCACCGGCGGTACGCGCTGCGAAGTCACCCAGGGCCTTTGCGTTCCGACGTGCCGGCTGCCGACCGAGTGTGCGCCCAACCTCGACCCGCAGGTCGCGCTTGGCCTCTACGCCTGCCTCAACGGAACCTGCGCGCGACGCTGCACGACCGACGTCACCTGCGCCGCTGACGGCGTGATCTGTCGAGACGGGCTGTGCGCCACGGCGGAGTGCAAGACGAAGGCAGACTGCGCGGCGAACCAGTACTGCTCGAGCGGCACCTTCGGGCGCTGCCTCACCTTCGAGACCTGCACGAACTCCACCGAGTGCGACGAGAACTTCCGCTGCCAGAAGTTCGGCCAGAACGAGTGCCCACCCGGCTTCGACTGCACGCTGTCGATCTGCCGCGAGCTGCCGCGCTGCTTCATCGACTCCGATTGCGTGAGCGGCATTCCCGGCACCATGCAGTCGCAGCAAAACGGGTTCTGCGATCAGGGCCACTGCCAGCCCACCGACAAATGCCTCACCACCACGAGCTGCACGCAGGGCCGCGTCTGCATCGCAGGCATCTGCGTTCCACCCGTCTGTCGCGGTCACGCAGAGTGTGGTGCAGGGAAGGCGTGCGTCGACGGCGCCTGCACCGAAGCGCCTTCACCCACCAGCATTGCGCGTCTCGGTCTGCACCCGGCTGAAGCCCTGCTGGAGGTCGGAGACACGCTGCAGCTCGAGCTCTCGGCCTATCGCCTCGATCAGAGCTCGTACCCCCTGCGCACGGGCGTCTTCACCGTGACGCCCGCGGGCGCTGCGACCGTGACGAACGACGGGCTGCTCACCGCCGTCGCGCCCGGCCTCGTGACGATCAAGGCCGAGGTGATGATGTCGTTCGCGTCTCCTGCTGAAGCGCGCGTTCGCATCTACCCGCGCGTCACCATGGGCCGACGGGTGCTGGTCGTCGACGCCGCAAAGCGCAGGCCGATCTCGGGCGCGGTCGTGTGGGGATGTCTCGACGCCGACTGCGCGATGCCCACCGAGGTCGTGACCGATCAGGAGGGCGTCGCTGCGTTCCCGATGCTGGGCGCGGGTGCTGCCACCTTCACCATCGTGAGTGCGGCAACCCGCACCGACTCGCTGCCCACGCACGAACGGGTCTCGATTCTGTCGACGACCTCGACGGACGTGTACGTGCCGTTGCGAGACAACCCCGTGAAGGCGAACGCCGGCTTCAACGGCTCGGTCGGCTTTCAGCAGGTGCGCGCGAGCGGCACGTACTGGCTCGGCCTGGTGGCGACCGGCATCGGCGATTTGCCCTCGATGCCACTGTCGAGGCTGCTGGGTGATCCCGTCTCGACCGAGATCCAGGGCATCAACCAGCGCGTTCCGATTCCCGGCGCGGTCGTCGTCTACACGTCTCCGGCGCTCAACATTCCGAACGAGGTGAAGCCACGCGCGCTCGGGTTCGGACAAGCGGGTGATCGACCGGCCGTCGCCTTCGCCACGCGGGGAGATCTCAGCCAGCTGGCGACGCTGCGCTCGGTCGATCTGCTCAGCTACATCGGCTCGGCAGACTTCACGCTGCAGCAGAGCATCGAGCTCTCGTCACGGCTCGACGTGCCCGACACCGCCGACGTGAACGGCAACGGGCTGTGCACGAATACACAGCGCTGCCCGATGGGCTCCGAAGACGTGCCCGACTGGGCCGGCTTCTCGCGTCTGAGCATGAGCCCGAACCGGCAGCTGGCGCGCCGCACCGAGATCACCCTGCCCCGCGTGCCCTCGACCCTCGACACCGTGGTGGTGGCGGGCATCGAAGACGACGCCTGGCGCGGCGCGCTGCCAACGGGCTTCGCGTCGAAGGCCGCCGGAGCCCCAGCCAATGACGGCACCCGGCCGGTCGACCCCATCACGCTCCGCACGGGAGTCCCCTTCGCTGGCCTCGAGTCATCTCGCGCGGGGCTCTGGTCGGTCGCGCTCTCGACCCGCAGCAGCGCAGAGAGCGCGCGGGTGTTTCACACCACGGGCGATCTGCCGACGAAGATCGCGGTGCAGCCATTCCTTCCGCTGCCGGGGCCGGGAACCTGGTCAGCCCCCACCCGTACGTGGACGGCGAAGCAGCCGGAGTGGTCGTCGCTGTATTCGACGGGCGCTGAGGTCGGTCGCCTCTCCCTCACCGGCGAGCAGGTTCGCCACACCGTCTACTTCGCCATCACGCTCGGCCAGCTGACGGTGGCAGTGCCCAGAGCCCCAAATGGCCCCGGCGCCGATCCCGCTGGCGGCATGGTCTCACTCGAGATCGTCGGGGTGGACTTGACGAGCAACACCTCGTGGGACGACCTGATGTCCTTCGCCGGAGTCAACCTCTCGACGTGGAACCTTGCGATGGACGGCTATTCTCGAATCGACAGGTGACACCGAAGCTGTAAGTTTCAGCACTGTGACGACTGAGGTCATCATCGGTATCGATCTCGGAACGACCAACTCCTGCGCGGCCTATGTCGATGGCTACAAGGACGGCGTCCCGAACGTGAAGCTCATCCCCTACAAGGGCGGCGAGTACACGGTTCCTTCCATCTACGCGATCGACGACAAGGGCAACGAGCTCATCGGCTACGAGGCCAAGCGCCAGTGGCAGCTCAACCCGAAGAACACGATCTACGGGGCCAAGCGCCTGGTCGGGCGAACGGCCACCAGCGACATCGTCGAGACGATGCGCAAGGTCGTCCAGTACGGCGTGAAGCCGTCGGCCGACAACAAAGAGGTCACGATCGAGATCGCGAAGAAGGACCTCACGCTGCAAGAGGTCTCGGCGCGCATTCTCAACAAGATTCGTGACGTCGCCTCGAACTACCTGCGCGTTCCGATCAGCAAGGCCGTCGTCACGGTGCCCGCGTACTTCTCGGATCGTCAGCGCCAGTCGGTGAAAGACGCCGGCAAGCTGATCGGCATGGAGGTCGTGCGCATCATCAACGAGCCCACCGCGGCCTCGCTCGCGTACGGCGTCGGCAAGAACCTCAACAAGAAGGTCGTGATCTACGACCTGGGCGGCGGCACCTTCGACATCTCGATCATCGAGATTCGCGGGCAGGTCTTCGAGGTGAAGGCGACCGGCGGTGACATCTTCCTCGGTGGCATCGACTTCGACAACGCGATGATCCACTACGTGCTTCGCGAGTTTCAGGCGAAGACCGGCATCGATCTCTCCACCGACCCGGTGGCGATGCAGCGCATCAAGGATCTCGCCGAGCGCACGAAGATCGATCTCTCGGCGCGTGAAGAGGCTCCGTTCAACATTCCGTTCATCACGATGACGCCGCAGGGCCAGCCCCTGAACATCGAGATGAAGTTCACCCGCAAGCTGCTCGAGTCGCTGACGTCTGATCTGGTCGATCGCACGCTCAAGATCGTGGCGAAGGTGCTCGTCGAGTCGGGCCTGTCGACGAAGGAGATCGACGAAGTGATGCTCGTCGGTGGCCAGACGCGCATGCCCATCGTGCAGGATCGCCTCACCAAGTTCTTCGGCAAGCCGCCCTCGAAGGGTGTGCACCCCGACGAGGCCGTGGCCATCGGCGCGGCGCTCTATGCGTTCTCGCTGCAGGACAACACGAACCTCAAGGTGCAGCTGCTCGACGTCATTCCGATGGCCATCGGGCTCGAGAAGGCCGACGGGCAGATGCACGTCGTCTTCGGCCGCAACTCACCCATTCCCAACGCCAAGCAGATCACCGGCACGACCAGCGTTCCGAATCAGACGGAGCTGATCATGCGCATCTACCAGGGGGATCACGAGGCGGCGAAGATGAACGAGCAGCTCGGAGAGTTCACCTTCGCGGGCATTCGACCGGGGCCTGCTGGCGACGTGAAGGTCGAGATCACCTTCGATGTGAACGTCGAAGGCATCTTGCGCATGGACGCGCGCGATCCCGACACGGGCAAGACGCTGCAGACCACCGTGCGCGTCACCCAGAGCTGAGTTTCCCAGTTCGACTCTCGCCTGCGCCGAGCCACATTCGCCGCGGCACCGGTTCCCAAGTCCCGCAGGAGCCGCCGCTCATCAGGCTCGTCTCCGGCTTCGTCTCACGCGTTTCCCAGTTCGACTCTCGCCTGCGCCGAGCCACATTCGCCGCGGCACCGGTTCCCAAGTCCCGCAGGAGCCGCCGCTCATCAGGCTCGTCTCCGGCTTCGTCTCACGCGTTTCCCAGCTCGACGCTCGCCTGCGTCTCACGCGCGCCGCTCTCCCAACTTCGGGGGAGCGGCGTTTCTCATTCCACTCAGGCGACGTGCTGATCCTGGTTCGCGGCGGCTTCCTTCAGGTTCACGGCGACCAGCTTCGACACGCCCGGCTCTTCCATCGTCACGCCGTACAGGGTGTCGCCGATCTCCATCGTGCGCTTGTTGTGCGTGATGAGAATGAACTGCGACGTCTTGCTCATCTCCTTCACCATGTCGTTGTAGCGACCGACGTTGCCCTCATCGAGCGGAGCGTCGACCTCGTCCAACAGACAGAACGGCGTGGGCTTGATGAGGAAGATGCCGAAGATCAGCGCGACGGCGGTGAGCGCCTTCTCGCCACCCGAGAACAGGTTCACGCTCTGCAGCTTCTTGCCGGGCGGCTGCGCGAGAATCTCGATGCCGGGCTCGCTCGAGCCGGGCTCGTTCGTCATCAGCAGGCTGGCGCGCCCACCGCCGAACAGGCGCGGGAACACCTGCTGGAACTTGTCGTTGACGATGTCGAACGTCTCCTTGAACCGCTGCCGGCTCGTCTCGTCGATCGTCTTGATCGCCTCGGTGAGCTGCGCGAGCGAGGCCTCGAGATCCTTCTTCTGCTTCGAGAGGAACTCGAAGCGCGTCGCGATCTCCTGGTGCTCCTCGATGGCGGTGACGTTCACCTCGCCCATCTTCTCGACCTGGGCGCGCAGCTCTTTCAGGCGCTCGACGGCCTCTTCGCCGAGCTGCGGGTGCAGGTGGTACTGGTGAATCGCGTCGTGAATCGCGACGCCGTGGCGCTCCTGCACCGTGTTGGCGAGGTGATCCATCTCGAGGGTGAACTCGCGCGCCTTCAGGTTCAGCTCTGACAGGCCGTGGGTCAGCTCTTCGACCTCGGCGCGCAGCTCGCGCAGCACGTTCTCGTCTTCACGAACCTTCGCCACCTCGGCGCCGTGCGCTTCTTTGCGGGCGTCGAGCTCTTTGCGGGTGTCGCCCAGCTTCGACTCGCGGTCATCGCGGCCCGAGCCGGTCTCGGCGAGGCGCTGCTCGAGTTCGACGAGACGCGCGGCGCCCTCTTCCTTCGTCGTCGCCAGACGGCCAGCACGCTCGGTCAGCTCGTTGACCTGGGTGAACAACGAATCGGCGCGCTGCCGGGCCGAGGTGCCACGCTCGCTCGACGAGGCGACCTTCACCTTGAGCGTCGTCGCTTCGGCGCGAACCGTCTCGCTCTTCACGGTCAGCGTCTCGAGCTCACTCTGGAGCAGCTGCACGCGCTCCTCACGCGCCTGACGATCGGTCTGGCCGTGCGCCACTTCACCGCGCGACGACTCCAGCTCGTGCGTCATGGCGTTCTTCGACGCCTCGAGCTGAGAGAGTTCGGCGTCGAGGCCGGCGATGCGCTCACGCAGCTTCACGAGGCTCGAGGCGGCCTGCGAGAGGTCCTTCTCGTGGCTCTGCAGCGTCAGCTCTTCCTGGTGCTGGTTCTTCTCGAGGCCCTTGAGCACGCCCTCGAGCTGGCCGACCTGCTTCTGCAACTCGTAGTGGCGGGTGATCAGCTCCTGGTAGCGCTCCTCGAGGCCCTTCACCTCGCCGACGAGCTCGGAGATCTCGCGCTTCTTCTGCAGCGCTCCGACCGTGGCGCCTTCCATGACGCCGCCCGTGACGATGCCGCCAGGCCGAATCACCTCGGCGTCCATCGTGACGAAGGTGTACCGGGGCGCGCGGGCGGCGAGCAGCTTCGCGCTCTCGAGATCGTGCACCACGACGACGCCGTTGAGCAGGCGGTCGACCAGCGGCTTGAGCAGCTCGTCCTTCGCCTGCACCTGCGAGAGCGCCATCGCGCGCACCTCGGGGCCTTCGAGCGCAGGGAGCAGCTCGATTGCCTCGTTCGCCACCGGCACGAACGTCGAGCGGCCTTCACCCAGCGACTTCAGGTACTCGACGTACTCGAGGCCGCGCTCGGGCGTCTCGACGATGATGTGCTGCAGCTGATCGCCCAGCGCCGCTTCGATCGCCTTCTCGTACTCGGCGGGCGCAGCCACGATGTCGGAGACGAGGCCAAAGATGCCGGCCTGGCGCAGATCTTCTCCCGCCTTGCTCATGACCGCGCGAACGCCGCGATCGAAGCCCTCGTAGTTGCGCTGAATCTCTTCGAGAGACTGCAGGCGGCTGCGCTTGTCCGAGAGTTCATCTCGCACCGCGAGCACCATCACCTCGTTCTCGGTGAACGCCTCACGCGAGCGGGAGAGCGTGGCCTGCTCCTCGCCGCTGCGCTGCGAGATCTCCATCGCCATCTGACGGCTCTGCTCGACGCGCGCGAGCACTTCTTTGCGGGCGTCTTCGAGCTGCGTCTGCTCGGTGAGGAGGACCGCGCGCTCGGCGGTGAGGCGCTCCATGCGCTGATCGAGCTCGCCGCGGCGTGACTCGAGGTTCGCCAGGTTCGACTCGTGGTTGGCGACGCGGGTGAGAATGTCGACCAGCTCGCGGCGCTCACCATCGAGGCGCGTGGTGACCTGGCCCATCAGCTCGACCGTGCGGCGCAGCTCTTCTTCGAGCACGTCGAGGGCGACCTCGTCTTCACGCGACGCGACACCGAGGTGCGAGAGCTCTGCTTCAGCCTCGGCCTTCTCCTTCTCGGCGACGGCCTTGCGCTCGAGCACCTCGGCGAGCTCGACCTCGGCGGCCGACACGCGCGCCTTCGTGGCGTCGAGATCTTCCTTCCAGTGGCTCAGGTTCTGGGCGTCGAGCTGCACCTGCGACTCGAGCGCGTAGAACTCGGCGGCGGCGGTCTCGAGGGCCTGCGTCTCGACCTCGAGCTTCTCGCGACGCGTGGTGATGTCCGCGTCCATCGCCTGCACCTTCGAGAGCTTCTCGGTCTCTTCGGCGGTGCGGGCCTCGAGCTGGCCGGTCATCATCGAGCGCTGGCTGAAGAGTTCGAGGAAGCGGTGCGAGCTGTGGTGCAGCTCGATGTCGCGCATCTCGCCGCGCAGGCGCTTGTACTTCTCGGCCTTGCGAGCCTGACGCTCGAGCGAGTCGAGGCGCTTCTCGAGCTCGACGACGATGTCGTTCACGCGCAGCAGGTTCTGCTGGGTGTGCTCCATCTTGCGCTCGGCGGCGCGGCGACGGGCCTTGTACTTGGTGATGCCGGCGGCCTCTTCGATGAACGAGCGGCGATCTTCGGGGCGGGCCGAGACGATCTGACCGACACGACCCTGCTCGATGATCGAGTACGCCTTGGTGCCGACGCCGGTGCCGAGGAAGAGCTCGGTGATGTCGAGCAGGCGGCAGGTCGTCTTGTTGATCTGGTACTCGGACTCGCCGGAGCGGAACAGGCGGCGCGTGACCGAGACCTCGGGCAGGCCCGCGAGCGTCTCGGGCAGAATGTCCTGCTGCTCGACGGTGAGGGTCAGCGTCACCTCCGACATCGACAGCGGCGCGTGCGTCTCGGAGCCGTTGAAGATGACGTCTTCCATGCCGCGGCCGCGCAGGTTCTTGGCGCTCTGCTCGCCCATCACCCAGCGAATCGCGTCGACGACGTTCGACTTGCCGCAGCCGTTGGGGCCGACGACCGCCGTGATGCCCGTGTCGAACGAAAAGACCGTTCGATCCATGAACGACTTGAAACCCGTGATGTCGAGCCGCTTCAGACGCATCTTGCTCGTCCCCTCGCCAGCGCGATTTCGCAGGAGTGCGAATCGCTCCCGGGCCGGTAAATCGGCCTCGGAGCGCGCGAACTAACACGCGCGAGAGAACATGAGCAAGCGTGACACTACGTGGTGTGACGATACGTCCAGGTGGCTGAAATCAGGGCCATGAGCGATTGGGGACATCGTCAGAACTCTCTGGCTGTCCATCGGGCCCGAGACTGGTGACCTGCGGCCGACTTCCACCGTCAGCCAGTACGAGTCGGTATTCGTACGGGTTGCCCCACGGGTCGACAGGAGCGCGCTCCAGGAGCCCCGCCGCGACGAGGGTCTGCGCCCAGCGGTCCTCAGCCGGCCAGTTCCCCGTTCGCGTTCGATAGCTCTCCAACGCTTCTTGAATCGCCGCCACATCTCGACGAGCGAAGCGACGTTCTCGCTGTCCGCATTCCTGGAACACGCTCGCCGTCAGGCACAGAGCCGGAAGAACGCTCCCAATGAAAGCCAGCCGCAGAAGTCGCTTTGCAACCCGGTCGTAGCCGTCATGGACGACGGGCGCTTTCAGCATCGCCCCACTCCACCAGAACATCCGAACGGTCGGCTACGCCGCTTTTCGATCGACCAGCACCTTCACCGCCGAGAGCTGCCCGCTCACGATC
>JBEOKA010000253.1:0-50113 GCA_040275325.1 Myxococcaceae bacterium
TTCTGTTGGCTGGACAATATGACGTGTTTCGATCGTCTGTTTGGTGGTTTTGCGGTCGGGGGCACCAGCCGGAGGTTGGTATTTTCAACTGTGGCGGACGGGGTTGTTTCGCTGTCTCTCGTTCGTCCGAGTAGGAGTTCATTGGATGTAGATGTGCTGCCAATACCCGGGTTGAAGTTCGTGCTGACATCGCGAGGTCTCGACTTGGCTCCTGATGCAGTCGCCGTGGTTCAGTCCGAGGTCGACTCTGCTGCTCTTTATTTAGTCATTCGCGAGGATCGGTTGCTTGGTTTTGTGTCTCCTCCGGGAGAGGCTAACGGCGGGATCTTTGGGGATGTTGTCTGGCAGACTCGTGGTGAGATGACGATGTTGTGGTCTGATGTTCGTTAGTGATGGGTGTTCTGTCGGATTGGTGCTGTTTTATTCGTTCAGCTCAGAACCTCGGGCCAACGGTGAACCGAATCATCGGCTGCGGTCCCCACTTGCCCGTGCCCGGCCGCTGAAACCCCGGCAGCAGAATCACATCCATGTTGGGCACCACGCCGAGCACTCTCACGCCCGAGTCCGTCGTCGGCTGGTACCAGGCCTGCACGCCGGCTCCGACAGTGATGACGAGCGTGTCTTTCGGTCTGAACGCGTAGCCGAACATCGCGCCCGGCCCGACGAGCGCGGTGCCCGAGGGCGAGAAGTAGAACACCGAGCCCTGCACCGAGAGGAACGCGCCAGAGAGCGCCTTGTCGCTCACGTAGAAGCGCATGCCCGCGTCGAAGCCGACCTGCAGCAGCAGGCTTCCTCCAATCGCCGCGAACAACGTCATCGACGGGGTGATGGCCTTCTCGAGCTCGAACGACAGGTGCGTGCTGAAGATGCTCAGCGGCGAGAAGTGCAGTGCGCCGGTGCGCTCGGGCTCTGCAGCTGGCTTCGGTTTCTCGGTCGCCTCCACCACGCGCGCTTCGAGGGGCAGGTCGCTCGGAAAGACGGGCGGCGTCGTCGGGCTGACGAGGCCCGCGTCCAAAGCGCTGGGCGTCACCACCACGGCGGGCGCCGGCACCGGCGTGCTCTGCCCCTCGACGTTCACGAGCGGCGGTGGCGTCGCTTGCGCGAGCAACAGGCTGAGCAGAAGGCCCGACACGGCGGCGGAGTGTGTCGTGTTACCCTTCGCCCGTCACGTCGCGCGGGGGAACCGATGGCTCAGGAAGAACAGCTCGTGTTCGGGCCCACCATCGAAGGGCTCTTCGTGCGCGGGCTCAAAGACAAGCTGCCACCTGCGCTCGTGCTCCAGCTGAAGGAGCTGGGCCTCGACCTCACGAAGCCGATTCTGCCCGCGTACCCACGCACCGTCGTGAACGCCGCCGTGCTGCTCACCGCGAAGACGCTGTACCCGAACGACTCGCTGAGCGATGCCTTCTACAAAGTCGGCCAGCACGTCTCGATTGGAGCGTTCTCGACGGTGCTCGGCTCGGCGACGCTGCGGCTGGTGAAGCTGGTGGGGCCGACGCGGGCACTCCAACGCATCGCGCGAACGTTCCGCACGACGAACAACTACATGACGGTGGCGCTGCGTGAGCTGGCGCCGACCGATTGGGAGCTCGAGCTCTTCCCCAGCAACGACCAGCCCTCGTACATGCAGGCCGTCATCGAAGACGTGATGAAGATCGCCGGCGCGAAGAATCTGAAGGTCGAGACCGTGAACCACGACAAGGCGAACGAGCGCTGCACCTACCGCGTCAGGTGGAGCTGACCGACTTCCCCTCGCGCTGTGGGTGCACGCCGAGCTCGTTCATGAGTCGGTGCAGATACGTGCGCTGCAGGCCCAGCTCGCGCGCGGCCTGACTCACGTTGCCGTTGGTGCGGGCGAGCGTCTCGGCGACCAGCTCGGTCTTGAACTGCAGCACCTCGTCGTGAAACCCCGCGCGCCGGCGTGAGCGCGCCGACAACATCGCCACCTCGCGAGGCAGGTGTGCGAGCGAGAGCCCTCCCAACGCGAGCGCGCGACGCAGCACCGACTCGAGCTCGGCGACGTTGCCGGGCCAGCCATAGCGCTCGAGCGCCGAGAGCACCGCGGGCGCCACCGTCAGCTCGGTGCCCAGCTTCGAGAGCAGTGACGCCGCCAGTGCGGCCACGTCCATCGCGCGCTCCTTCAGCGCGGGCAGCGTCACCTGCACGACGCCGACGGCCGAGGCGATGTTGGGCTCGAGCGGCCCGCGCGTCGTCGCTACCCAGAAGACCTCGGGCTTGCTGCGCACGAGCTCGACGAACTCCTCCTGCGTGGCGGCGGCAGCGAGCTCGAGGTGCTCCATCACCAGCGTGCCGGTGTAGCCCTTTCGCAACAGGCCCTTCACCGTGTGCAGTCCATCGCGGGCCTCGACGGCGACGAAGGGTGTGCGCACGAAGCCACCCGCGCGGTGCAGGTGCCTCGACAGGTGCGTCGCGCCAGCGCCTTGAGGCCCCGAGATGAGCGTGGGCAGCCGCTTCGACGCCGAGCGCTCCACCACCGCCACGACGGCCTTCATCGCCTCGGAGTCTCCAATGAGCGGCGACTCGGGACACGACACCTCGATGGCTTGCCATGCGCGCTGCAGCGCCTCGGCGTCGGCCTCACTCGACCGAGAGAAGTGAATGAGCTGTTCGATGAGCAGCTGCATCAGGTCGGCGGCGATGCGCACCTCGCGCACGTTGAGCGACGGCGTCTGGCGCAGCTGCGCGAGCGCTTCATCGAAGCCCGGCGCCCAGCCCTGCCGCGCGGCGCGGTGCGCGACCGACTGTTCCTCTTCGAAGACGTGCTCCGAGCGCATGAATCCGCACGTCGCGATGAGGCCCATCAGCTGCCCGTCGATGACGATGGGCGCGCCGAGGGTCTGCAGGCCGATGTGACAGGGCTTCTGCGTGAAGTCGCCCGAGGTGAGCTTCTTCGTCGAGAACAGCCCCGTGCCCGCCGAGAGACACGCCTTCATGCCCTTCTTGCGGTCGGTGCAGATGCGCGTGCAGAGCGCGTTCGTCGTCGGCATGAACTGCCCGGCGGGAATGCCCTCGACGTGCGCCTTCGGAGAGACGAACAGGAACGTCAGGCCAAGGCTGTCTTTCACCTTGTCGGTGAGCTTGCGCACCACGGGGTGTCGAGACAGCGCGTCGAGGTCGAGCTCCGCCATGCGGAACGCGGTGTATCTTGAACGTGACAGCAGGCGGAAGGCCCCTCACCGCCAGGGCACGCGGGTCTGGGCCAGCACGCGACGCACCTCGGCGAGCTCGGCGCCGTGCGCGATGGCGGACCAGGCCGGCCCGAGCTCGAGCACCGCAGGGCATGGCCCCGACGCAGAGAAGGTGCGCTCGTCGTGGAGGTCGCCCGAGCCGATGGTGAGCGAGCAGCCGCGCGCGAGGCCGACGGCGGTCCAGGTGTCGTCGCTCAGCATGCCGAGCGAGGGCGACTCCGACGCGTTCGACGTGAAGCGAATGGAGTGCGTGGCGTTGCCGCGAGTCCACGTCGCACGGCCTCCACCGCAGCCCGACGCAGAGACGATGGTGCTCTCTTCGGCGAGCACCACGTCGGGCGCGTCGAAGGTGGGGTCGAGGTGCGCCGCCAGCGCGTTGACGATGTCGAACATCTGCCCGTGCGCCAGTGAGCCGGTCTGCCGCGTGAGCACCTGGGTGATGCGTGCGTGGCCTGCGAGCTCGAGGCGCGGGTCGAAGCGGCCGTCGAAGACACCCGTGAGCCACGGCGAGTCTGCCGGGAGTGAGCGCAGCTCAGGCGGCCAGCTGATGACCTCGCGGCGATGAGCGGCGATGAGGTTGTGGAGCGCTGGCCTCGCGGTGAGCTTCGACAGTTCTTCACACAACGCAGACCAGCGCTCTGGAGTCATGGGGAGGGACGCGTTTCGCGATGAAGGTGCAAGGGCTCGCGTGGAAGACCCGCCCAGATGACGAGCCCGCACGCAAACGCGGTTCCGATTGGGAGCGAGCTCAGCCCCACGCCGAAGAGCGCGAAGAGGACGATCGCGAACGCAGCTTCGAGGAGCGAGGCCTCGAGCACACTCGCTCTTGCGGTGAGTCGTTCAGCCAACAACGCCGCGGCCGATGCCAGGAGCACGCTCTCGATACCGGTCGCGAGGCACACGGCGACGAGGCCGCACGCAGTGAGCGAAGAAGCGCACGGACTGCTGGGCGGCGGGCGTCGTCGGTTCCGATTCGAAGGAGGGCCGTGGCGCTGGCGAGCCCGATCGCGAGAGCGCTGTTCGATCGAAAGGCGAGCCATGCCGAGAGGAGAAGAAGAGTGGGCTGGATGAAGTGCCCTCCAATTCCTGGCGGTGCTGACATGCGGACTCCTGCTGACTCCGTGGGCGCTCGAGAACGGTAGCGGACTGGACGCCGTTGGCCTGATTCATCCTTCGCTCCGATGAGAGCCGTGCTGTACGTTCCTCTGTCTACCCTTCGCCTGAGGTGTCTTGAGAATTGTCACGCGAGGGACCAGCCACCAAGCTGCCGATGCCATCCAGTGGACCTCACGCTGACATCAACATGCCCCAACGAGCGACCGGTTGGGCGAAACCGACCAACATCCAGGATGCCAATGCGAAGCCTGTGGAGAATTCGGGCCCTTGCTGAAGCCAACGCTTTGAGAGCAGTAGCCAGACTGGCCAGAATGCGATTCCGAGAAACAGCGCAGCAGGCGCGCCTAGTCCGAAAGCAGTTCGGGCGCCAACGATCGAAGTAACGGGCAAGAACAGAGCTGCCCATGCGATGTCGCGGGGAGTCGCGCGGTGTCCACCTAGCCATTCGAAACCTGCCGCAACAACGAACATGAGCATGCAGAGTGCGGCAAGATAGACGGCGCTTCGTTTCATGGTCCGAGCACTCGATTTTTGAGAGGAGTGGAGTCGTTGGCCGAGTTGCCCCATGCCCAATAGGGGGCAACATCTCTGAAGAAATGGCTGATCGGGTCACTTGGAGGACCAAAATTGTAGGTCCCCATGTTCTCGTCGTTGGTAACCAGTTCGCCTTCGCGAGAGTATACGGCTTCGCACTTGCCATTGGGAGACACGAATTTAGAGTTTCCTGAGCCATTTCCGTGCCTATGGTATTTCGACTGCCAGTCCGGCAAACGTGTCCAATAGTGAAGTGCTTCACGATAGTCAGGCGTGTAGTTGAACTTGTTGCGATCGTAGTGCTGCTGGCGCGGTGATGGTTGGTCTCGTTGGGATTGCCAGTACTGCCTATCAACGGAGTCATAAATCAGCCCATTTGGGTCAAGCTGACTTACGGGGTTGTTCGCGGAGTATGAGTACAAATTGAGCTCGCCTCCGCTGAGACGAGCCGGGTCCTTTGCCGCCCATCGCCCCGTTTCCGTGTCGTATTCTCGGGCTCCGAATCGCGTGAGGTGGGTGTCGGCATCGTGGAGGCCGCCGGCGAAGCCGAAGGGCTGGAAGCCCGGGTTCGAATCGGAGGTCATGACGCCCCACGAGTCGTAGTCAATGCGTTGGGCCACTTGCCCGGTTGCGAGGTTGATCACGAGCCGAACGCTGCCAAGGACATCGTGGACATACCGGTAGACCACACCGCCCCGCAGCATGACGTCGGGTGAGTGGCCCAGCGTTCCGTAGATGAAGCGACTGACAACAGCGCCGTTGCCGTCGAGCTCGGCCACGATGCGGAGTTGGCCGTCGTAGAGCCAGCTCTTCTCCAGAACGCCGTTGCGCTTCTTGCCGACGCGGCGGCCACGGGAGTCGATGACGTACTCGAGTCGGGTGGAGTCGGGCAGCGTGGCCGAGAGCAGTCCTCCGACGCCGTCGTAGACGTACTGCGTCGTCTGCGCGCCCTCCGTCTTGCGAGTGTGGTTGCCAAAGGCGTCATGGCCAAACGTGACTGCGCCTGAAGTCAGTTGTCTGTCCTGTGCATCGAAGGTGGCCGCGACCCCGTCGGCTGAGACTCGGTTGCCATTGCCGTCGTAGGCCCAGACTCCGACGGTCCGCCCGTCGCGTCTGGCCTGGCTGAGACGAGAGGCGCCGTCGTAGGCGTACTCCCACCGACTTGCAGTCCCCTGAATGGCGACGTCCTTGGCAGTAATTCGGCCGATGTCGTCCCAGCTGAGGGCTTCGCGAAAGACAACCGTCGCTCCGACGCGAGTCTCGATGGAGGCCGGTGCTCCATACACGTCGTACGTGTACGAGGTGGTGATGTTCCCCGTGGTGGCTGTCTGAAGTTGGCCGGTGGTTGCGCTGCGCGCCATGACGACGGGACCCGCCGCCGTGAGAAGGCCATCATCGTCGTAGGCGTACGAGACGCCCGCGTCATTGACTGCGAGTTCGACGACGCGGAAGTCCTCGTCATAGCGGCGACTGACGCTGCCGGAGACGAAGCCAGAGGCGGACTCGCGCACGGGCAACATGCCGTCGTAGCGCCAGTCGAGCCGTTGCCCGTCGCGGGAGGACGAAACCAGCTGGCCCGTCATCGTCGAGTAGTCGAACGTCGAAGTCGCCCACGGAGCGACGATGCGTGTCGCCCGGCCAGCCGCGTCGCGAGTCAGCGTGGTGCTGCTGCCGTCGGGGTGGACGATGGATGACACCTGCGAGTCCCTCGTCCACGAGTACGCCTCGTTGCCGACGCCAGCCACCATGGGCGGAGTGTAGCCCGTCACCTCATTCACCTTCGAATACGCGAAGGCATGGGCCGGTTTCTCCGGCGGCGTGAGTGACGTGAGGTTGCCATTGCCGTCCCAACCGAAGGCGTACGTGGCCATGTCGGGGCGCGTGGCCGTGTCGAGCTGCCCGGTGGCATCGGTGTTGAGGCGCGTCGTGCGCGCCAATGCGTCCGTCAAAGAGTCCGTGAAGCCATTGCTGCCATAGGTGACATCAACGCGTCGCATGCCCTGGGCGACTCGAGTCGCGCGGCCTCGGCTGTCGTAACTCACCTGCGTGGCTGCGACTCCAAGAGAGGCCCACGAGGCAGGCCGGCCCTTCTCATCCAGCGTCACTGTTGAAATGCGCCCCATCGCCTCGGTGGTCACTTCAGATCCGGCCATTGGCGGTCACTTCAAAACCGGCCAACGACGTGAGGCAGGACAGGTTCACTACTCTGCCGACGCGTCACTCTGCATCTGACTGGCCCGCGTGCGCCAGCTTCTCGGCCCAAACTTGAGGACGTGGGCATGGTGCAGCAGGCGGTCGAGCATCGCGGCGACGGCGGCGGTGTCGCCGAGCAGCTTCCCCCAGTCCTCGACCGGGCGATTGGACGTGATGAGGGTCGAGACGCGCTCGTAGCGGCGCATCGTGAGCTCGAGCAGGTCTTCTGCCGCGGTGGCGGGCAGCTTGCGCATGCCGAGGTCGTCGATGATGAGCAGCGGCACCGTCGCCAGCGACTCCATCTGCTCGCGGCGGTGGCCGCTCACCGAGGCCTCGGCCAGCTCCTCGAGCAGCGTGTGCGCTTCTCGGTACAGCACGCGATGACCGCCTGCCTGGATGACGGCGAGCCCGATGCCCTGCGCGAGGTGGCTCTTCCCGGTGCCGGGCGGTCCGAGGAAGAGCGCGTCTTCGTGCTTGTCGACGAAGCCGCCGGCGGCGAGCTCGAAGATGAGGCGCCTGTTCATCTTCTTGTTGAAGTCGAAGTCGAAGCTGTCGAGCCGCTTGTCCGGGTCGCGGAATTCGGCCTGCTTCACGCGACGTAAGACGAAGCGGTCGCTGCGGCGCTGCAGCTCGTCGCCTACGAGCGTCGAGAGGAAGTCGATGGGCGCGAGCTTCTCTGTCTGCGCTTCGAGGATTCGGGTCTCCACCGTCTGCGCCATTCCTCCGAGGCGCAGCGTCGTCAGTCGTTGCTTCAGTTCCACCAGATTCAAGGGTGCGTCCTTTCGTTGTTGGTGTCTGCGGTGAGGCGCTCGATGAGCTGCTGGTAGTGGGTGAGTGGGCGGATGAGCTCGTCGACCTGCTTGAGGGCGAGCACCGGGTGCCGCTCGAGGTAGCGGCGGACGAAGCGGTAGTTGGGGCTGCGGACTTCGAGCCCCAGCGCGCAGGCCTCTTCGACCAGCGCGGGGCCGTACTTCTTCGCAAGGCCCATCACGCCCTGGACGCGCCGCACCGACGCTTCACCCTCACGGCGGTGCATCTCGGCGCAGAGCGCGCCGATGGCTCGCCCAGCCCGGCTCGCCCGCGCCAGCAGCTCCAGCGTCGTCGGCGGTGTGCTGGCCGGTCGATCCGCGGGCGCCATCCGCCGCCCGCCACGCGAGGTGCGCCGATGTTCGCGCAGCAGCTCACCCGTCACGGGCGCGAGGACGCGGACGTAGAGCTCGTCCCACTGCACCCGCAGGCGCTGGCCCAGATGCCCGGGAGGCACGCCGTAGTAGCCGCCTTCCACCTCGATGCAGCCATCGAGGTGCACCGTCCTCTCGCCGAAGCGGTAGTAGCGAAACGGCTCGACGGGCAGTCGCTGCAGCAGCGGCGCCTCTTCGGCAAACATCACCGCCACCTGACGCTTCGTGGTGCCGTGGATGCGCGTGTCCGCCCATCGCGTCGTCCATCGGTCCAGGAAGGCCTGCGCCTCCTCGAGGCTGTCGAAGCGCATGCCTTTGAGCGGCGTGCGCTGCGCGTGGCCGATGCCGGACTCCACCTTGCCCTTCCTGTCGGGGTGCCGGACTCGGCACGGCAGACCGACGACGCCGTAGTGCTTCAGCACGTCGCGGAAGAGCGGGTTGAGGCGCGGCTCGTAGACGTCTGGCGTCAGCACGCCCTCGCGCAGGTTGTCCAAAACCGTCGTCTGCGGCGCGCCACCGAGTCGCCGGAAGGCCTCCTCGTGCAGCTTCGCCCAGACCTCGGTGCTCGACTTCCACGCGAGCAGGTGCACCGCCTTCCGGCTGTACCCCAGCACCATCGTGAAGAGCCGCGTCCGCCGGTACTTCCCCGTCTCGGGATTCAGCACCAGAGGGCCTTCGCCCCAGTCCACCTGGCTCTCCTCGCCGGGCGCCGTGACGATGACCGGGTGCGCCTGCTTCGGCGCCTCATCCCGGCGCAGCGTCCGCACGTACCGCTTCACCGACTCGTACGTCGCGGTGAAGCCGTGGTCGTCCACGAGCTGCTGGTAGATGGCCATCGCGTTGCGCCCGCGCTGCAGGGCTTCACGCACGAAGGCCTCATGCGGCGCGCACAGGCTCTTGGCTGGTGTCTTCAGCACGTAGGCCTGCTTCAGCTCGAGCAGGTCGGCGGTCACTTCGTTGGCCGGATTTGCGCTCGTCCCCCTATCGGGGTCGGCGGTCACTTCATTGGCCGGTTTTGAGCGGCCCCACCGGCCCGGTGGCCGCACCGCCACCTTCGCCGCCTTGAGGTACGCGCTCGCCGTCTCTCGTCGAACGCCGGTCTCGGACTCGATCCGCCGCAGCGGCCAGCCCAGCCGCCCCAGCGCGATGACCTGCTCTCGCTTCTCGTTGCTCAAGACGTTGCCCATTTCGGCCGGCGTCGTGCTTCGACACCGACCTCGTCAACGTCCTGCCTCAGCCCCGTTGGCCGGTTTTCAACTGACCATCAATGGCCGGTTTTGGGCGACCGCCGAGGCCCAAGAGAGCTTCACGCGGGCATTGTCGTCCCAGATGAGCGCTTACTGAAGCACGAGCGTCGAGGGAGGTTGGCTGTACTCAATCGCTTCCAAGTGTTGGTCGGTGTATACCGCCATCAGTCAATCGCACAGGAATCAGCGAACCAGCGAGGTCTGATTTTGCGATGCACTGTCCCTCTGGATCTCCGGCAAGTGTTGTGAAGTCTGGGATGACTGTGCACCGGGCGGAGTTGCACGCGCACACGAAATCGGAGGTGCAATCACCGTCGCTCGAGCATGGAACATTGCAGCGAGGCAGGCAGCCAGGTGGTGCATCCCGATAGGCGTACTGCTTTCCGGTGTGACTTGATGGCATATCTTTGCGGGGACTGACTTCGGGGCAGCCGGAAACCAGGACAAGCCAGAAGAATGCACCTGCGGCGCGAACTCGTTTCAAGGGGTCCTCGGCCAGCCGTGGGTGTTGCGTTCGCGCTGTCCCGCCATTCGCCGCATCGCGTTTTCCCAACGCATGGCAGTCTCGTGGCTGTCCTGTCCGTGTACGTTGGCAAAGTTATGCCCAAGTTCGTGCGCGGAGATGGATGTCCAGTCAAGGGGCTCAAGTGAAGGATCTGCTGGTGGGTTGAGTCGGCGCAGATGCTCAAGGTGAGCTGGCACCGACGCCATCGAGTCGCAATAGAATCCACCGCCGTTCCGCTTCGAGCGGTTCGATGTGAATCCACCTCCTCCTTCTTGATGCGAGGTTGGATCGTCCGTCAGAAGAAGGTTGTGCACGTTCTGGGTGTCCATGAGTGCCAGTGCAACTTCGGATCCGATGTCTTGATTTCGAAGCATCGAGCCGATGGCCCATTGGCCAGCGAATTGTGCGGCGACTGACCCCCTGATTCTGACAAGCAGACCGGAAGGGTCGACAAGATGCGCAGGATCCGATTGGGCATACTCGAACACATTCACACCGCCAATGAACCCAATCGGATCCTTCGATATCCACCTGCCTGTTGTCGCATCGTAGTCGCGAGCGCCGAAGCGAGTGAGGCGAGTGTCTGGGTCATGGAGGCCTCCTGTCTCGGTGAGGCGTTGGCCTTCCTTTTCGATGACGTAACCCGTCACTCCGACATCATCAGTGGCCTCGGGCCAGAGATGACTGCGCCCGCCGGCCAGGTCGGTGGCGCGGTGTCCTTCGCCTCCGGCATGTCCTTCTCGCGGCCGCCACGCAAGGACCATCCAAGCGTTCGTCGCATCGTTCAAGCCTTGTTGGCAAATGACACCTCTTCAAGCGCCACCGTGCTGTCCTCGTGCAGAGGACAGGGGCTCGCGCACCGACACGCCAGATCCTTCCGGAACAGCCCTGATGGGGTGGCTAACGCTTTGATTTGATTCCGACATTTCGTTGGCCGCTGGCTTGCTCAAGGTCACGTCCGATGCGCCTCCTTCGGACCAGCCTGCTGTGCCTCGCCGCCTGCACGCCCGGGCAGATCATCATGCCGCCCCCGGCGCCAGTCGAGCCTCCGTCGCTCACGCGGGTGACGTTGACGCCGCAAGACACCACCCGCCCCACCGCGTCGACGGTCATGTCGTCGGTCACCGCCGTCGGCCTCTCGCTCGTCTCGGGCCAGGTCGCGGTGGTGAACGCCGACTCCGTCTCGGTGCGCATGGGCACGATGCTCAACCCGGTCCCCGTCGGCGCGAGCGGCACCGACTCGCTCGGCACGGTGCGCCTCGTCGGCCGTCGTGGCCCGGGCTCGTTGTGGCTCTCCTCGAACGGCATCTTCCTCGAGCGCATGGGCCGGCTGCTGCGCGCGCCCGTCTCCGATTCACTCCCGCTGGCTGACGTGAAGGCCATCGACGTGACGGGCGACGGCGCGACCGAGACCTGGTGGCTGCGCACCGACGCCGCGCTGCTGCGGGTGAGCTCGGGCGACGTCGACTCCATCGCGCTCGACGACCCGAAGGGTGCCGGCCTCATCACCTCCGTCGTCGGCCGTGACGCGAACGTCGCGCTCGTCGTGAAGGGTGAGCGGCTGTACCTCGTCGACGTCGCCGCGCCGAAGGTGACGGTGCTCGCGAAGGGCCTCGGAGCGGTGACGGCCGGCGCGAAGCTGGGAGACGGCGCCATCGTCTTCGCCACCGCCAACGGCCTCGTGAAGGTGACGACGACCAACGACGTCGTGCTGCTCGGCTTTGGAGACGCAGCCGCCATCAACGACGTCTCGGTCGACGGCGACGCGGCCTTCATTCAGTCGAACGGCAAGCTCTTCTCGATGCTGGTCGACGACGTGCGCGTGCTCGGTGACGTGGCCTCGCCGATGGTCTCGGGCGTCGTGCGCGACTCCGCCGGAGCCGTCTTCACGCTCGACGGCGCCCAGCTCAAGCGCCTGGCGACGACTCCCGAGGAGCAGCCCGTGCGCTTCGCCGACGTGAAGCCCTTCTTCGTCTCGCATTGCACCAGCTGCCACACCTCGGGCGCCAACTACGCGCCCATCATCGACTTCACGAACTTCCAGAAGGCGAAGGCGGCGGCGGAGAAGTCGCTCGACCGCGTGAAGAACGCCGACAACCCGATGCCGCCCGCCGCGTCTGGGCTGCTTCGCCCCAGTCAGTACCAGGTGCTCGAGCGCTGGGTCGCGCAGGGGCTCTTGCCGTGAGCACTTTCTTCGGAGGCCACATGCGTCGTCTCGTCGTCACCTTGATGCTGGGCTGCGCGCCGCTTGCGTTCGCGCAGACCGCCGCGGAGTGCCAGCAGCCACGCGACATCGACAAGTACCAGCTGCTGCGCCGGCTCTCGCTCGACCTGCGCGGCCGCATTCCCGACGTCACCGAGTACGAGGCGCTCGACACGCAGAGCACGATTCCCGCCTCCGTCATTCGCGGCTACCTCGCCAGCGACGACTTCCGCGTCGTGATGCGCCGGTACCACGAAGAGCTCTTCTGGCCGAACATCTCGAACCTCGCGCTCAACAACGTGAACTCGCAGCTCGTCGTCAACGGCACCAACAACGGTCCGCCCGACGTCTCGCTGCTCTCGTCGACCGGCCGCCGCCGCACCTTCCGTGGCCTCTCTGACGTCAACACCACCGCCAACGGCCCGCAGTGCGGCGACTACGAGCAGACACACTTCCTGCCCGGCGGCGGCTTTCGCCCCGACCCCGCCTTCATTCGCACCTCGATGGTGAACGGCACCACGGTTCGCCAGGAGGGCTGGCGCATGGTGACGCCGTACTGGTCGACGACGCCCATCAAGGTCTGCGCCTACGACGCGCAGGAGACTGAGACCGTCACCATCGGCACCGGGGCGAACGCGCGCACGCTCTCGTGTGGCCACTACGAGACGAACGGCAACCTCGCGTGCGGCTGCGGCGTGGGGCTCAAGTTCTGCTTTGGCCCGACGGCAGCGGTGCGCACCGTCATCGCGAACTCGGCGCGTGAGCAGCTCGGCCGCCTCGTCGATCGCGTCTCCACGGGTGGCCAGCCGTACACCGACCTCGTGCTCTCGCGCGTGGTGCCGGTGAACGGGCCGCTCGCGCACTACAAGCGCGACCTCGGCTCGAACCTCTCGGTCAACCGCATCTGGGCCATGCCCGACCCGACCGAGCCGAGCGTGAACAAGTCCTTCCTCGACACCACCTGGAGCGACGTCGACCGCGGCACCGACCTGCACGCTGGCGCGCTCACGTCGATGGCGTACCTGCTGCGTTTTCAGACGAACCGAGGCCGCGCGAACCGCTACCGCATCGACTTCGAGTGCGAGTCCTACGTGCCGCCGTCTCGTCTCGAAGACCCGGCCACCGACGGCTGCTCCGCCGACTCCGGAGACCTCACGAAGCGCTGCACCTGCCGCGGCTGTCACCGTGGCCTCGAGCCGCTCGCCTCGCACTGGGGCCAGTTCGCCGAGTCGGGCACCACGCTGCTCACCAACCTCACCGAGTGGCCGCGCATGAAGGCGACGTGCGTGAACAGCACGGCTGCCGTCTGCAATCGCTTCTACGTGACGAACGACGACGCCGACAACGCAGGCGCGCTGCTGCCGTACCAGTACGCCGACGCGCAGCACGCCGACATCACCGCCGCCCTCGCTGGAGGTCCCCGCAAGCGCGTCAACGAGTCGCTCGCCAACGGCACCTTCGCCCGCTGCACCGTGAAGCGCGCGTGGGCCAACCTGATGAAGCGCGACATGCGTCTGTCGGGCACGAACGCCGATGAGGTCGAGACGCTCGACACGCTCGCGACCGGCTTCAAGACCAACAACTACAGCCTGCCGTGGCTCGTCGAGCAGATCGTCACGCAGCCGCAGTACCGGAGGGTGCGATGAACCGCCTCGTCTCTGCCTGTCTCGTCGTCATGTTGGGCGCGTGCTCCCAGGGCGTCGTGCAGCCGCCCGCGCCGGTCGTGAAAGACCCGTCACTCGTCGTCACCGAGAACGGCCCCGCGTTGCCCTTCGACCACCCCGCGATTCTCGGCGGTGGCTCGGCGGGTGGTGGCGGCGCAGGTGGTGGCTCGACGGGCGGTGGTGGTGCGGTGATGACGGGCCCTGCCTCGGCCGGCTCGCAGCGCCTCTCGGTTCGCCAGCTCGCGCAGTCGATGAGCATCGCGCTCGGCGGCTCGACGTGGATGGTGGGCAGCGCGAACGGCTTCGACAACCGCTCCCGCACGCTGGGCGAGGCCGACTACATCGGCGTCGTCGACGAGAACCTCGAGCCGTCGTCGCTCTTCCTCAAGTTCATGGACGACGCCGCGAAGGACGCGTGCACGCGCGCGGTGAACGCCGACCAGACGAAGGCCGCGAACCAACGCGTCATCTACAAGTCGGTGTCGCTGACCGACACGGTGACGTCGAACGCCGCCGCCATCGACCAGAACCTCGTGTACCTGAAGCTGCGCTTCCACGGCATCAAGGTGCCGCTCACCGACACGACGACGCTCGCGCCGCTGCGCAAGCTGTTCGACGACGCGGTGAAGGGCGCTGCTGGCACGGCGACGCCGACGGCTGCGCACGTGAAGGAAGGCTGGCGCGCAGTGTGCGTCGGTCTGCTGATGGCTCCCGAGTACCACCTGTACTGACGCACGAAACGAGATGACCGCCATGAAGCCATCCCTCTCGCGTCGCTCCTTCCTCGAGATTCTCAGTGTCGCTGGTGGAGGCCTCGTCCTTCAGCAGTCTCCGCTCGGCAGCCAGGCGTTCGGTCTGCCCGCGGGCGACCCGAAGTACCTGCTCGTCGTCTACTTCTCGGGCGGGTGGGACCAGCTGCTCGCGCTCGACCCGCGGCCGCAGAACGACCCGCAGTTTCAGTACGTCGCGGGCCGCACGCCGACGAGCCGCATTCAGCCGGCGTATGACATCGCTGGTGACGACGACACGGGCGTCGCGCAGGTGCTGACGGCGACGGGTGGCTCTGGCGTGCAGACGAGCGGCAACCTCACGTTCGGGCCCGCGGTGCCGCAGTCGCTCCTTCAGCACGGCGCCGACCTGGCCATCGTGCGCGGCCTGCAGATGGACACGCTGACCCACGAGGTGGGCCGCCGCTACCTCATCACCGGCAAGTTCCCCCGCGGCCTCGTCGCCTCGGGCTCGAGCCTCAACACCGCGTTCGCCGCGCAGACTGGCCCGCTCACCGACGTGCCGAACCTGGCGATGGGCGTCGAGACGTACAACGAGGGCCTGCCCGCGACCGCGAGCGCCGTCGGCGTCGGCAGCTATCGCGACCTGCTCACCGTGATGCAGCCGCAGAGCGGAGCCACGCTGCCCGCCGCGTCGAACACCGCGCTCAGCCAGTTCGAGATGGCGACGCCCGACTCGTGCACCGCGCACGGCTTCAACGCCAACGGCCTCGTCGATGCGTTCAAAGACTCGCGCGCGCTGGGCCGCAACCTGATGAACCCGACGAAGGCGGCGCTGTTCAACTTCGCGTTGCCGGCGACTCCGGCGCTGACGGACCTGTTCTCGGCGTTCAACATCACCACCGCTGCCGACCTCACCAACGCGCGTGGTCGTGCAGCGGTGGCGGCGCAGGCGCTGACGAACGGCGTCTCGCAGGTGGTGAGCGTGACGCTGGGCGAAGACCTCGACGACCACTTCGACTGGTCGACGCAGCAGCCCGCGGGTCTGCGCATGGGCTTCGACGCGCTCGGCCGGCTCATCTCGTACCTGAAGACGAAGCAGGCGCCGGGCACCACGAAGTCGGTGTGGGCCTGCACGAACCTGATGGTGTTCAGCGAGTTCTCGCGCACGCCGTTGATGAACACCCGCGCCGGCCGCGACCACCACCTCGTCTCGAGCTGCATGCTCGCGGGGCCCGGCATCAAGGGCAACACCGTCTTCGGAGCGTCGACGAACCCGGGCATGGGCGTGACGAAGTGGAACTTCCGCACCGGCGCGATGGACGCTGCTGGCGGCAACCTGATTCGCCCGCCCGACGTGCACGCGACGCTGCTGAAGTCGATGGGGCTGACGTTCGGGCACATCTCGAATCAATCGCCGGTCGCCATCGACGCGCTCATCAAGCCCTGACGGGTGGACAGTCGACGGCGGGGATGAGATTTCTCGAGGCTCCTGCCACTCGGAGCCCCCGTGACGAAATCCGACCTGCTGTCTCTGTTGAAGAATGAAGTCTCGGTGTCCGAGCTCGCCGCGCGCCGCGGTGTGACCGAGCCCGAAGTCGTCGCCGCGCGTGACGCGTTCCTCGTCGGTCTCGAGAGCCGCAGGGCTCCGTCGGCGATGGTGGCCGTCGTCTTCGCCGTCGTGGTGAGCGTGGTGGCGACCCGCGCGTTCGCTGCTGGTACCTGCGCGCAGACGCTGCCCGCGCCGCTCGCGACGATGTGCCCCGATGAGCCGGCGACGGCGACCGACGTGAACAACAACTTCGGCCAGGTGGTGCGCTGGGTCGAAGAGAAGACGGGCCCCGTGGGAGATGGCGGCATCGTCACGAGCTCGCTGCGGGTGAACGGCGCGCTCACCGCGACGGGCGCGACCTCGGTGGGAGCGCTCACCGTCAACGGCAACCTTCGCGTGACGGGCAGCGCGCTCGGCGGCTACCAGAACGTCGCCGCTGGCGCTGACGTGTTGGCGGTCACCGATGGCTTCGTCGTCGCGTCACTCAGCGCCGACCAGAACGGCTCGCGCTGCCACATGCAGGGCCTCGTGAACGGCACGGTGCGCGCGCGAGACTCGTTGCACTACTTCACCAACAGCGACGTCTTCGTGACCGACGCGTCGTTCATCATGCCGGTGCAGCGCGGCGCCACGTGGCGGGTGAATCGAACCGATACGGCCACGCCGCTGACCTGCACGTTGTCGCTCACCTGGGTGCCGCTCAACCCGTGACATGGTTTCGCACTCGAAGTGGGTAACCGAGCAGTCGGCGATGGGCATTCGTGACTTCGCCGACTGGTACCGGTTTGGAGAAGGTGGAGCCGCTCCGCTCGTGCACTACACGGGCGGCAGCATCTCGTGGCAGGCGCATCAGGAGCGCTTTCACTCCCAGCCGACGCCGATTCTCGAAGAGTTCGTTCGGGCGTGGGAGCGCACGGGGCGCCCGCGGGTCGACCTGGTGATTTCGCCCGCTCCGCCTCCGGGAGCGCTGCCGCGCCCCGAGCCGCTCGAGTCGTTCCTCGAGTACGTGATGGATGAGCTGCTGGTGCGGTTGCCCTCGGCGCCGAGCGCTCATGCGTTTCTCGGGTACTCGCTGGGTGGCTCGTTCGCGACCTACCTCGCGGGCTCCACCGAGACGTGCCGGGCGCTGGCTGTGTTCGGCGGAGCCGGCGTGGTGAACGCCGCGAAAGACGTCGGGCCCGTGCACGCGAGCGACCTGGCGACGGTGTTGTACAGGAATGTGGAAGACCCGCTGCAGGACCCGACGATGGTGGCTCCGCAGTTGGCGGTGGGCTTTCACGCCCGCGCGATGGCGCAGCGGCCCGGCGCACACCCGTATGTCGACTACGCGGCGAACCGCACCGTCGAAGACGCGTTCGCGTTCGCGCTCGAGCGCTTGCGGTAGACCTTCAGAACGGCGAGGGCAGTGGCCGCGAGTTCGAGGTCTCGACGATGTACGGCCCGTTCCACCCTGGTGGCACGCGCGCGATGTTCGAGCCCGTCGTCACTGGCAGGTTGCCGCCCGCGCCAAGGCTGTATTTGAGATTGCGAGCGCCCAGCCCGCGGCCACGAATCTCGAGTGACCGCAACGCCGCGCCGCTCGTCGTGTCGAACCACACCGAGTCTTCGTAGACACTGAGCTCGACGCCCTGGTGCCCATTCGTCGGTGGTGAGGTCGAGTAGTCGGGCGTGTCGTTGTTCTCGGGCCCGAAGCCGGCGTTGGCCGTGGGGACGACCTGAGCCGCCGCTCCGAACTGGACCCGATGCAGCGCCATGAAGCGGGTGGGGTAGCCGTAGGTGAACCCAGCGCCGTAGTCGCCCACGCGGTCGTCGTCGCGCCACGCGTCGGGTGTCTGGCTCAGCCGCGCGTCATTGCCCTGCACCTTGATGTAGCTGGTCGACGACGCGGTGTTGGTGAGAATGGAGTGCCTGACCGACGTCGAGTCGAAGGTGCCGCGCATGCAATGCGAGCCGCCCTGGCCGGCGTTCTTGTTGAGCGTGATGCCCACGAGGTGCACCGCGCGGCCGTCTCCGAACCACGCGTACCCCGAGCCCGGCTCGCTCGACAGCTCGCCCGACTCCCACGCGAAGAAGCCGCGCGGGTAGCGAAGGTTGTTGGCCACCGTCGCGCCTCGGCCGAACTGCACCGCCTGCTCGAAGACGTAGGCGAAGGCCGCGCTCGAGTAGCGGCGCAGGTGCCCGCCGATGACGCCGCAGTAGTCGTAGCCGACCGCGCCACTCGAGAAGGTGCCCACGTCGATGTTCCAGAAACGAATGTGCTTCGAGCGCGACACGGCGGCGGTGACTTCGTTGCGCGCGTCGACCTGCACGGCGGCGACGATGGGGTCGGCTCCCGTGCCCACCTTCGAGATGACGATGTTGTGGCGGTCGCTGGTGACGATGGGGCCGAACGCGCTGTAGTCGCCGCCCGCCTCGAGCGTGTAGTGCGAGCCGCTCTGCCAGGCAGGCCACGAGCCCCGCGAGACGGGCACCAGCGTGGCAGTCGGCGGAGCGGTGACGACCACGGTCATCGAGAGCGTCTCTTCGCGCCCTGCGCCATCGCGCGCCCTGAGTCGAACGAGGTGCGTGCCCGTGCGCGTGAAGGCTCGCCCGAAAATGGGCGGGCCCGTCTCTTCGTCGCGGCTCGCGCCAGACACGGGCCACGTGCCGCCGACGTATTCGCCGAAGTGAAGGCGGTAGCCGATGTGGAAGAAGGCGCCGAACGCATCGGTGGCGCCGGGGTGGGTCGAGCGCGTGCCCGTCGCGTCGAAGGTCACGAGGAAGGGCGCGGTTCCCGAGATGGTGGTGGCTCCGTTGGCGACTGGAGTGCGGTGTCGCTGGCCGGCCGCGTCGACGTACTCCACGACCAGGGAGAGCGTCAGGCCGCTCGGAAGTGCGGAGCCGCCAGCCGTTGCAGTTCCGCCCGCCGCTGCAGTTCCGCCTGCCGTTGCAGTTCCGCCCGCCGTTGCAGTTCCGCCCGCCGCTGCAGTTCCGCCCGCCGTTGCAGTTCCCCCCGCCGTCGCGGTTCCGCCCGCCGTTGCAGAGCCGCCCGCCGTTGCGGTTCCGCCCGCCGTTGCGGTTCCGCCCGCCGTTGCGGAGCCGCCCGCCGTTGCGGAGCCGCCCGCCGTTGCAGTTCCGCCCGCCGTTGCAGTTCCGCCCGCCGTGGGTGGGTCCTCATTGGCGACACCCAGACAGCCACTCGCAGCGATCATCACCAACAACGCCAGCTCACTGCGGTTTCCCAGGGTCCTCATTGGGGCGTGAGAGTCCCCAGGTCGCACAGACGGCTCAACGGCTCTGGTCGATTCGCTCCTCACCCTGGCGAGCCCACGCACAATGGCTTGCGCGCTGGTAAGCAACTGCTTACTTCATGGGCATGGGAGCGCTTCGCCGTTCATCCGAGCAGAGGCAGGTCGAGCTGGCCGACGCCGCGCTGCACCTCATCGCGACGAAGGGAATCGCCGCGCTGACGACGCGCAGCCTCGCTGACGAGGTTGGGCTGACGAGCGGCGCCATCTTCAAACACTTCGAGTCGCTCGAGGTGCTGCTCGACGCGGTGGTCGCGCGGGTGGAGCAGGTGCTGGCCGCGACCTATCCACCGGCTGAGCTGGAGCCCGTCGAGCGGCTCGAGGCGTTCCTGGAGGCGCGCAGCAACGCAGTGGGCCGGCAGCTCGGCATTCTTCGGCTCGTGCTCTCGGATCAATTCCAACTCGCGCTCCCGAGGCGTGGCTCCGCGCGACTGTCGGCCTGTGTGGCGCAGACGCGAGCCTTCGTGCTCGGCTGTCTTCGCGAGGGGCAGGCGACGGGAGTGCTGCGCAGCGACCTCGCTGCCGAGACGCTCGCGCCCATCGTGATGGGCACGATTCAGATGCTCGCGCTCACGCCCTCGAAGCGCGGCCACGACGCCGACGCCCAGCCAGTGCTCGAGAGCCTGCTGGCCCTGCTGCGAACGCCTGTTCCACCGTCGACGAACCGAAAGAGGTCCCCATGAAGACCGGGCGCTACAACGTCGGAGTTGGCCTGCTGGTGATGGCAGGCTTCATGTTCTACGGCTTTCTGCTCATCTACCTTCGCGACTTCGCGCCCGACAAAGAGGCGTGGGTGGCGAGCTACTCCATCGGCAAACACTTCGAGGCGCGGCTGGCGCACGTTCACGGCGCGCTGTTCTCACTGCTCAACCTTGCCCTCGGCTTCGTGCTGGTGCGGCTGACGTCGGCGAGTGACAGGGCGCGCACGACGGCCGCGGCCCTGGGCGTCGCCGGGTTGCTGATGCCTGCGGGCATTCTGGGTGAGGTCTACCTGGGGCTCTCACCCATCTTCGTGCTCATCGGCGCGGTATCGATGACGGCTTCGGTCGCGCTCGCTGGCGTGTTGACGCTCAAGCATTGGACCGACGCGCGCGCCGTCGCCTGAGGCGTGTTCGAGTCCTCAGGCGGGCGGTGCCTTCTTCTTCTTCGGCGTGCTGGGCAGCAGCGCTTCGAACTCGTCGGCGACGTCGCTGGGCAGGGCGAGGCGGGCGATCGAGGCGAGCAGGGTGAGGTTTCCGGCGAGGCGCTCGATGGCGGCGTTGAGCTGGGCGGTGGCCTGTTTCGAGGTCAGCTTCTTCGCCTCCTGGTCCGAGTCGATCTGCGCGATCGAGCTGAGGTAGCCCTGCATGCGCGTGAGGTCGGCGGCGAGCACGCCCAGGGCCTGCGTCTGACTGGGGTAGGCGTTTGCAGCGGCAAGCACGCCCTTGAGCGCGCTCGAGACCGAGCTGACCGACAACGTCACGCGTGCGCCGACGCCGAAGGCCTTCCAGAGTTGTTTGTCTTTGGGGGCTCCGCGGCGAACGAGCTCGCGAACGGTGCCGACCATCTCAGCGCCCTGTGCGACGGCCTCGTCTTGCGACACGGTGGCGGCGCGTTTGGTGCTGCGGCTTCCGGCGACGTCTCCGCGAGCGCGCGCGATGCCGGCGTCAGTGCTGATGCCGTCGAAGAACCCTGCGGGCAACCGCACGTCGAGCTGGGCGCGGTACGGCTTCGCCAATTCGAGAATGCGCTCCGCCACGCCCACTGCCTGGTCGCCATCCCAACGCTTCGCCATGTGTGTTCCCCCATCGGTTGAAAAACCGGCCGGGAAAGTAGTTGAGGCGGCAGAGGTTTGGCGAGTGCCAGCAAGGTGGGGCCGGGTAGTCACCGGTGAGATATGTCGCGGCGCCCGAGCCTTCTGTCGCCAGGTCCAGGGAGCTCGTCGCCTCGCCCGAAGTGCTCGTGGCCACGCCCGATGCCCTCGTCGCCACGATCGAGGAGTTGGTCGCCGCACCCGGGGAACAGGTTGCGGCTCCCGCTGCGTCGATGGCCGCGCCAGCACCGTTCGTCGCCGCACCCGAGGAGTCGGTCGCCACTCCAGCCTCTCCCGCGGCCGGGCCAGAGATGTCTGTCGCCTGCACCGAGAGGCCCGTCGCCATCGCCGCCTCGTGTTTCTCTTCGACATCGTGCTCGGGGGCGGGTCTCATGCCCGCCGCCGAACGCCAGCACCAAGGGACACGACATCATGGCTGAGCAGAACCTCTCCAGCTTCATCTGGTCGGTCGCCGACCTTCTTCGCGGTGACTACAAACAGTCTGAGTACGGCAAGGTGATCTTGCCCTTCACTGTCCTGCGCCGCCTCGACTGCGTGCTCGAGCCCACGAAGGAAGCGGTGCTGGCCGAGAAGAAGGTGCGCGAGAAGGCGAAGCTGAACGTCGAGCCATTCCTGCTGAAGAAGGCGGGGCAGAGCTTCTTCAACACCTCTCCACTCGACCTGAAGAAGCTCATCGGTGACCCGGCCGAGATCGCCGACAACCTGCGCACGTACATCGAGGGCTTCTCCGCTCCCGTGCGAGACATCTTCGAGCGCTTCGAGTTCGACACGCAGATCGAGCGGCTCGCGAAGGCGAAGCTGCTGTACCTGGTGGCCGAGAAGTTCGCGACCATCGACCTGCACCCGCAGTTCGTCAGCAACGCCGAGATGGGCTCGATCTTCGAGGAGCTCATTCGCAAGTTCGCCGAACTCTCGAACGAGACGGCCGGAGAGCACTTCACCCCGCGCGAAGTGATTCGGCTGATGGTCGATCTGCTCTTCATCGAAGACGACGACGCGCTGACGAAGCCGGGAGTCGTTCGCTCGCTCTACGACCCGACGGCGGGCACTGGAGGCATGCTGAGCGTCGCGGGCGAACACCTGGCCGCGCGCAACCCGAAGGGCCGGCTGGTCATGTACGGGCAGGAGCTGAACGCCGAGTCCTACGCCATCTGCAAAGCAGACATGCTGATCAAGGGGCAGGAGATCGGGAACATCATCTTCGGCAACACCCTCTCGGACGACGGGCTGCCGGCGAAGACGTTCGACTACATGCTCTCGAACCCGCCCTTCGGCGTGGAGTGGAAGAAGATCGAGAAGGAGATTCGCGAAGAGGCGGAGCAGCAAGGCTTCAACGGCCGGTTCGGGCCCGGCCTGCCTCGCGTGAGTGACGGCTCGCTGCTGTTCCTGCTGCACCTCGTGTCGAAGATGCAGCCGCTGAAAGACGGCGGGAGCCGGTTTGGCATCGTGTTGAACGGGTCTCCGTTGTTCACGGGTGGAGCCGGTTCAGGCGAGAGCGAGATTCGCCGGTACATGCTCGAGAATGATCTCGTCGAGGCCATCATCGGGCTGCCGACCGACATGTTCTACAACACAGGCATCAGCACCTATGTCTGGGTTGTGACGAACCGCAAACCGGAGCACCGCAAAGGCAAGGTGCAGCTCATCGACGCGAGCGAGTTCTTCCAGAAGATGCGCAAGAGTCTTGGCAGCAAACGCAAAGAGATGTCGCAGGAACACATCGACGACATCACGAAGCTCTTCGGCGACTTCAAGAAGGTGACGCGGCAGGGCACGCCCATCAGTCGCATCTTCAAGAACGAGGAGTTCGGCTACCGCACCATCACGGTCGAGCGGCCCGAGCGCGACGCGAACGGCAACGTGGTGCTCGGCACGAAGGGCAAGGGGAAGGGCAAGCCTGTGCCCGACGCCAACCTGCGCGACACCGAGAACGTGCCGCTGTCGGAGGACGTGGAGACGTACTTCAAGCGCGAGGTGCTGCCGCACGCTCCCGATGCGTGGATTGACGAGGAGAAGACGAAGGTCGGTTACGAGATTCCGTTCAACCGGCACTTCTACGTGTTCAAGCCGCCGCGCCCACTCGCCGAGATCGACGCGGAGTTGAAGGGCGTGACCGACCGCATCCTCACGATGATCGGAGGGCTCTCCAAGTGAGCTTGCCCCGATATTCAAGGTACAAGTCAATCGACTCGGAGTGGCTCAACGAGGTTCCTGAGCATTGGGAAGTGAAAGAACTCAGGCAACTCGGTCGTCTGCTGAAGGGCTCCGGCGGCTCCAAGGAGGATGTCGTAGACGAGGGGATTCCGTGTGTTCGGTATGGTGATCTCTATACCCTTCATCGGACGTTCATAGTCAACGCCCGAACATATGTGTCGATGGATAGTGCATTGCACTACACGCCGATTGAGTTCGGCGACACTCTGTTTGCAGCATCTGGCGAAAAGATGGCTGAGATTGGCAAATCAGCCGTCAACCTTATTGCTGGGCGTGCGGTCTGTGGCGGAGATTTGGTGGTGTTGAGGCCACGCCCTGGATTGTCGGCGAAGTTCTTGGGCTACGCTTCTGACTGCGAGGTTGCATGCGCCCAGAAGGCTTCAATGGGTCGCGGCACGACCATTAAGCACATCTATCCTGATGAATTGCGGCACCTAGAGTTGGCAATCCCTCCAACAGTGGGAGAGCAGTCGGCCATCGCAGGCTTCCTCGACCGTGAAACGGCCAAGATCGACGCGCTGGTGGCCGAGCAGGAGCGCCTCATCGAACTGCTGAAGGAGAAGCGCCAAGCGGTCATCTCGCACGCCGTCACCAAGGGCTTGAACCCCAACGCCCCGATGAAGGACTCCGGCATCGAGTGGCTCGGCCAGATTCCGGCCCACTGGAATGTCAGAAGGCTTAAGCATTTCGCTGAGGCGCTGACAGTCGGGATCGTTGTCGAACCATCGAAGCACTATGTTGACCAAGGAGTTCCTGCGCTTCGCTCGCTCAATGTTCGTCCAGGAATGGTGGTGAGTCAGAATCTCGTTTTCCTCAGCCAAGAAGGACATTTGCTCCACTCGAAGTCGAGATTGCGCGCAGGGGATCTCGTTGTCGTTCGCACTGGGCAGCCTGGTACGGCCGCCGTGGTTCCTGCTGAGTTTGATGGTTCGAATTGTGTCGACTTGATTGTGATCAGGAGGCCGCGAGACGGGTCGGAATACTACTTGTGTTGGTATCTGACGGCAGATGCTGCGCTGGTTCAGATTTCAGTCGGCTCGGGGGGAGCAATCCAGCAACACTTCAACGTTGGGGCAGCTGGCGAGCTGTGGCTGCCTGTGCCGCCAGCGGCGGAGCAGAAGGCTATCGCTGAGTTCCTGAGGGCGAAGACCGAGCTGATAGACGAACTGGTCGCGCAGGTGGCGCGAGCGTCGGATCTCCTTCGGGAGAGGCGAGCGGCGCTCATCTCGGCGGCGGTGACCGGGCAGATCGACGTTCGACCTGAGTCGCAGAGGACCGCTGCGTGATCGCCCCCAGCCGAACGGCGTCACGCTGTACCCCCTCGATCCCTCGTGGTTATTGTCCGCCCCATGGCTGAGGCGCTCGTCAATCCCCGTCTGCTGCTCTGGGCGCGTGAGCGAGCCCAGCTGGGCGCCGAGGCGGTGGCCGCTGTGCTGAAGGTGGCTCCCTCGAAGGTCGAGTCGTGGGAGCAGGGCGACTCGCACCCCTCGTTCACCCAGGCCGAGGCGTGGGCTCGCGTGACGCACGTTCCCTTCGGCGTCCTCTTCGCGACCGAGCCGCCCAGCGAGTCGCCGCTCCCGCCTGACTTTCGAACCATCGAAGGCAGGCCACACCAGCCGAGCCCGGCCTTTCGCGACCTCTACGACGACGTGCTCTTCAAGCACGCGTGGTACCGCGACTACCGGCGCAAGGAGGGCTTCGCTCCCGTTGCCTTCGTCGGCAGCCTCAAACCAAACGTCGCTCCGTCGACCCTCGCGCGGGCGATGCGCGCGGTCATCAACCCCCGGCGCGCTGGTGCCAGCGCAGGTGACGAGTTCTACCGAGAGCTTGTCGCGGCGGCCGAGCAGGCTGGCGTCTGGGTGATGCGCTCCGGCACCGTGGCTGGCAACACGAGCCGTGCCGTGAAGCCCGATGAGTTTCGTGGCTTCGCCATCGCCGATGCGACGGCACCGCTCGTCTTCGTCAACGCCGCCGACTCGGCAGCCGCTCAGCTGTTCACGCTGGCGCATGAACTGGCGCACCTCTGGCTGGGCAAGACGGGCGTCTCAGACCCGCTGGCGCCGACGACCGACAACACCGAACGGCTCTGCAATGCGGCCGCAGCAGAGTTCCTTGTTCCGGGCGACGAGCTGACGGCCCTCTGGCGCAAGTCGCAGGAGCCGGAGTGGCAGTTCTCGGAGCTCGCCAAGCACTTCAAGGTGAGCTCCGCGGTCATCGCGATTCGTGCCCGTGAGCAGGGTCTCGCGTCGCGCCTGGTCGTCGACGAGTGGCTCGAGGAGCAGCGCTCTGCGTGGAAGCGGGCCCCGAAGAGGAATGGCAAGGGCAACTACTACCTGACCCTCATCACCCGGAACGGGCGGGCGTTCACGCGCGCGGTGCTGTCGGCGGCCTTGTCGCAGGAGCTCTTCATTCGTGACGCAGCGCAACTGCTGAACGTCAACCCTGCGAGGGTCTTCGATGTCGCGCGGCGCGAGGGCTTGACCGCGTGAAGTACCTGCTCGACGCGAATGTCTTCATTCAGGCGAAGGACTTCTACTACCGGCCCGATATCTGCCCCGGCTTCTGGGATTGGCTCGAAGACGGCGTTCAGGGGTCGTTCGGTACGATTGACCGCGTTCGAGACGAGCTCGTCGTCGGCAAGGACTACGTGTCGACGTGGTTCAAGGAGCGCAAAGGCGCGAGCTGGATTGCGGCCACCACCGACGAGGCGACGCAGCTCGCGTTTCAGCGGGTGACGACGTGGGTGTCGGCTGGCGTGCTGACGCCCGAGAAGATCAAGTTCCTCGGCGGTGCTGACCCGTGGCTGGTCGCGCACGCTGTCGCGACGAAGGCCTCGGTCGTCACGCTCGAGATGCCGAAGAACTCGCCGAACAAGGTGAGCCTCGTCGACGCCTGTGTTCACTTCAAAGTCGACACGCTGAAGACGTGGGATCTGCTTGCGCGGCTGAAGGTGAAGTTCGTTCGCGAAGACTGAGGGGGCAGCTTGAGCCTGCACAAAGAGATCAAATTCGAGGACGAGATCTGTGCGTACCTCGCCGTTCACGACTGGCTGTACTCGCCAGATGACGCAACGGACTACGACCGTGAGCGAGCGCTCTTCCCCGCAGACGTCACCGCATGGGTTCAGGCGACGCAGCCCACCGAGTGGCAGACGCTCACCAAGAACCACGGCAGCAAGGCGGCCGTCACGCTGCTCGATCGACTGCGCGACCAGCTGAATCAGCGCGGCACGCTCGATGTGCTCCGCAACGGCATCGAGCTGCTTGGTCTCAAGGAGAAGCTCAAGCTCGCCCAATTCAAGCCATCGCTGGCGATGAACCCGACCCTCGTCAGCCGGTACCAGGCCAACCGCCTGCGCGTCGTGCGGCAGGTGCGGTACTCGCTGCACAATCAGAACGCGATCGACCTCGTGCTGTTTCTCAACGGCATTCCCGTCGCCACCGTCGAACTCAAGACCGACTTCACCCAGAGCGTCGGAGACGCCGTCGACCAGTACCGCTTCGACCGCGTGCCGCAGCCCAAGGGGCAGGCGCCCGAGCCGTTGCTCAGCTTCCCCAACGGCGCGCTGGTGCACTTCGCGGTCAGCAACAGCGAAGTGCAGATGGTGACGAAGCTCGAAGGCGCCGCGACCGCGTTTCTGCCCTTCAATCAGGGCTGCGACGGCGGCGCTGGCAACCCGCCCAGCCCGAGCGGCCAACCCACCTCGTACCTCTGGGAGCAGGTGCTCGCGCGCGACAGCTGGCTCGAGATTCTCGGCCGCTACCTCATCGCCAAACGCGACAAGAAGAAGAAGATCACCCACGTCGTCTTCCCGCGCTTCCACCAGCTCGACGTCACCCGCAAGCTGCAGGCGGCGGTGCTGAAGGACGGCCCGGGCACCAGGTACCTCGTGCAGCACTCGGCGGGCTCCGGCAAGACGAACTCCATCGCGTGGACGGCGCACTTCTTCGCCGAGCTGCATGACGCCCAGAACAAGAAGGTCTTCGACTCGGTCATCGTCGTCTCTGACCGCAACGTCATCGACGACCAGCTGCAAGAGGCCATCTTCGACTTCGAGCGCACCACCGGCGTCGTCGCGAGCGTCAGCGGTGAGTCAGCCAGCAAGAGCAAGGAGCTGACCGAGGCACTGTCGGGCTCGAAGAAGATCGTCGTGTCGACGATTCAGACGTTTCCCTTCGCGCTCGAGGCCGTGCGCGAGCTCGCGGCGACGAAGGGCAAGCGGTTCGCCGTCATCGCCGACGAGGCGCACAGCTCGCAGGCGGGGTCTGCTGCGTCGAACCTGAAGGCCGTGCTCTCGGCAGAAGAGCTGGCCGAGGTCGAAGACGGCGCCGAGGTCAGCAGCGAAGACATTCTCGCCGCCCAGATGTCTGCACGTGCCGACGAGAAGAGCATCACCTTCGTCGCCTTCACCGCGACGCCCAAGAACAAGACGATGGAGCTGTTCGGTACACGCCCCGACCCGTCACGCAAACCGGCGCCCGACAACGTGCCCAGGCCGTTCCACGTGTATTCGATGCGGCAGGCCATCGAGGAGAAGTTCATTCTCGACGTGCTCAAGAATTACACGCCGTACTCGATGGCTTTCAAGTTGGCGCAGGAAGGGCAGGACCTCGACGAGAAGGAGGTCGAGCGCAGCGCGGCGCTGAAGAAGATCATGCGCTGGGTGAAGCTGCACCCGTACAACATTGCCCAGAAGGTGCAGATCGTCGTCGAGCACTACCGCGAGAACGTGGCCGGGCTGCTCGATGGCAAGGCCAAGGCCATGGTCGTCGTCAGCAGCCGCCTCGAGGCGGTGCGCTGGAAGCTCGCCATCGAGAAGTACATCAAGCAGCACGGGTACAAGATCGGCACGCTCGTCGCGTTCTCTGGAGAGGTCGTCGACTCCGAGTCCGGGCCCGACCCGTTCAGCGAACACAGCCCGTCGATGAACCCGCTGCTGAAGGGCGACATTCGAAAGGCGTTCGAGGGCGGCGAGTACCAGGTGCTGCTCGTCGCGAACAAGTTCCAGACCGGGTTCGACCAACCGCTGCTGTGCGGCATGTACATCGACAAGCGACTGGCAGGCATTCAGGCCGTGCAGACGCTGTCTCGGCTCAATCGTGCGTACCCGGGGAAGGACACGACCTTCGTTCTCGACTTCGTGAACGACGCTGCCGAGGTGCTCGAGGCGTTCAAGACGTACCACACGACTGCCGAGCTCTCGACGACCACCGACCCCAACCTGGTGTTCAACCTGAAGGCCAAGCTCGACGCGTCTGGGCACTACGACGAGTTCGAGGTCGAGCGTGTCGTCACGGTGCTGATGAATGGGAACTCACAGCACGGCGATCTGGTGAAGGCGGTCGAGCCAGTCGCCGACCGGCTCATGAAGCGGTTCAAAGAGGTCAAGGCAGCGCTGGGCATCGCTGCGCAGAAGTCAGACGCGAAGGGGGTGACCGAGGCGAAGACCGAGCTGGAGACGTTCACGATCTTCAAGTCAGACATGGCGCTATACGTTCGCCTGTACACGTTTCTGTCGCAGATCTTCGACTACGGCAGCACCGCCATCGAGAAGCGGGCGCTGTTCTACAAGGTGCTCATGCCGCTGCTCGACTTCGGGCGTGAGCGCGAGGCCATCGACCTCTCGAAGGTCAGGCTGTCGCACTACACGCTCAAGGGCCACGGGAAGGCCGTCATGGTTCTCGGCGACGGCGACAAGCCGAAGCTCGAGCCGCTCACCGAGGCTGGCAGCGGAAGCGTTCACGAACGCGAACGCGCGCGGCTCGCGGTCATCATCGAGAAGGTGAACACGCTGTTCGACGGTGAACTCTCGGACCAGGACAAGCTCGTGTACGTGACCGATGTCATCAAGGGGAAGATGCTCGAGTCGGCGACGCTCATTCAGCAGGCGGCGAACAACACGAAGGAGCAGTTCGCGAACTCGCCCGACCTGCAGACCGAGTTGGTGAACGCCATCATCACGGCCCTCGATGCCCACAACTCGATGAGCACGCAGGCGCTGAACTCGGCGTCGGTTCGCGAGGGCATCAAAGACATTCTGCTGAACCACGCCGGCCTGTGGGAGAGCCTGAAGAACAAAGCGGGTTAGGCGGGCAGGCCGTCGTCGCCCCACCAGACCTCGGCGACGAACAGGTCGGCAGGCATCGGGCGCGACGACTCGTACAGCTCCCACACGTTGACGAGGTGAAACCCTGTACAGGCTTCACATCGAAACTCGTCTTCGGGTGAGTCGATGACCGTGAGCACCTGTGCGCCATTGCCGGTCGCGCGAAGTTGGACCTCGCGGTCGCGCGTGATGCGGGTGAACGGCCCGTATTGCTGCACGACCTCTTCGAGCGTCATGCCTCAAAGCCTACTGCCCGAGCGCCCCGCGGGCCTCGTCGACGTAGCGCCCCTTCGGGAACGCCTCGAGGTACTTCGCGTACTCGCTCATCGCCTGCTTCGGACGCAGCTGTGAATCGAAGCACCGCGCACGGAGCACACGAGCGAGCTGAGCCGAGTCGACGCTCTCGAGCGCGATGTCTTCCAGGCCGGGCAGGTAGCGGTCGCAGCCGCCCTTCTCGAGGCTCGCCTCCGCCTTCTCGAGGAACAGCTGCTCGAGCGACTTCGACGACGTCTTCGCCGTCACCACCGGCACCGGAGCTGGCGTCGGCGCAGGTGCAGGAGCAGTGACCGGCTTCGGCTCCAGCATCGGCACCACGAGCGTCGGCGGAGCCAGCTGCGCAGGCGTCTTCGGCAACGCCGCCCACTCCGACTCCTCCGTCACCGGGCCTTCAGCTTTCGCAGCCGGAGCAGGTGAGGGCGCGGGCGCTTCAATCGCGAACTCGTCACGCTTGAACGGAACGCCGCGCGTGTACCCACCAGCCAGCGACGGAAACGCCGTGCCCGGCCCATCGAAGCGCTCGACCTCGACCTGCGTCTCGGGCTCCACCGTCATCGTCACTGGTGCCTCTGGAGCGGCCACCGCAGTCGCCGCCGGAGCCGGAGCCGCTGGCAACGGCTCCACCACGCGCGCCTTCGACTCCTCGGCCGACAAGCGCGGCAACGCTCCAGGCTGACGCGCCGTCGGAGCCCGGCCACCCTTCGCCGCCACCGTCACCACCTGCTGCTCCGCGCTCGCGACCGCCTCGGCCACGCCCTGCACCTCACTCAGCTCGCGCTCGAGCACTGGCGTCAGCGCGCCCACCTTCGCCTTGCCACGCGCATCGATGGACAGCCGCTGGCCCGCCTTCACGTTCGTCTCCTGCGCGTCACCCGACTCCACGCGCACCGCGCCTTCCGACACCGCGACCTCGACGCCCGCCGGCCCGTTCTCGACCGAGAAGATGGTGCCCACCACGTGCACCGACACCTGGCCCGCGTGAACGACGAACGCCTTGCGCGGCTCATGCGACGCGCGCACCGACACGCGGCCACGGCTCACCGTCAGCGCCACCTCATCTGACTCCGCGCGCGTGAGCGCCACCTGCGTACCCGCCGCCACGCGCACGTGACTCGAGTCGGGCAGATGCACGAACGCCTTGCCCGCGACGCCGGTGCGCAGCACGTCTCCGCTCTTGAGCGTCTCGCCCGCCGCAATCGGCTCCGCGCTCGCAGCCACCCGGGTCAGCCCGCGCGCCAGCTCGACGCGAATCGGCTGCGGCGCCGAGACCTGCACGAGCGGAGGCTCCGACGGAGGCACCTCGACCTTTGGCTCCGCGACTGGCCACACCACGAACGTCACCGCCGCGGCCACCGCCACCAGCGCGCCCGTCATCGCGAACGGCATCCACTTCGGCCGCGCGTTCTTCCGCATGCGCTTCTCGACGATGGCGCCGACGCGTTCATCGGTGGCCAACCAGTCGAGCGACGGTGACGACGTACGCGCCGAGTCGAGCGCGCGCTGCGCCAGCTGCACTGCCTCGAGCGAGTCACGACACTCGGGGCAATCAGACAGGTGCAGCTCGACGTACCGCTTGTCGTCCAGCTCGAGCTCGTCTGCCGCCAGCGCCCACAACCGCTCCGTCTCATGGCGCGTCATGGCCGCACCTCCGAGTCCTGAACCAGCGTCTTCATCGCCTTCGTGAAGTCTTGCCGCGCGCTGTGCAGTCTGGAGCGCACGGTGTTGTACGAGACGCCCACCGCCTGGGCGATCTCCTCGGGGCCCATGCCGCAGAGCTCGTGGTACACGAACACGACGCGCTTCTTCGCCGAGAGCGTCTCCAGCGCGCGGTGCACCAGCTTCGTGGCCTGCAGTTGTTGAGCGGCGCGCTCCGGGTCGACGCCCTGAAACACCTGCTCGGGCACTTCGTCGGTCAGCTCTTCGCGGCGCCTTCTCCACCAGCGCAGGTGCATCAGCGCGACGTTGCCGCACACCCGGTAGAGGAACGTGCGGAACTGCGACTCGCCCCGAAACGCCGGCACCGCGCGCAGCAGACGAATGTACGTCTCCTGCACGAGGTCTTCGAGGTCGCTCCTTCTGCCCGTCAGATGAAAGAGCGTGCGCGCCACGTCGTCACGCGTGAGGCGGTACAGCTCTTCGAAGGCCAGGGCGTCATCGGCCTTGATGCGGTCGACGAGCCGCAACAGGCGCGCCTCCACCTGTCCAGTTGGCGGAGGCGTGGGCACCAGCCTCGGCATCGGGAGCGCTTCTGCAGTCATCTGGGGCCTCCGGGCGAACACGGTTCATCTGTTGCCGGACCCCTTTCAGGCGATCGAACGCTCCTTCGAATTCCTGCAATGTAATGGTGTGAATGCCGCGCCCGGTTTCGGGGCACGAAGCGCCGCGGCGATCACTTTCGAAATGGCCGGCAACTGAGTCGATGCGTGCGCCGATTGAGCGCGCCACTGACCGGGAAAGAACGCCATGAACGCGCTGAAACTTCGAAGCCTGATGCTCCTCACGTTGCCCCTGCTCGCGGCGGGCACTGGCTGCACCATCATCGACTACGACGACGCCTACGCCGACTGCACCTTCGGGTGTCCCGGCACGAAATGTGAGGCGAACAATGAATGCGCGTCGACCTGCTCGTGTCAGTCCGGTCGCTGTACGCCCAACCCGAAGTGCACCAACAACGCGCAGTGCTCGAGCGGCACCACGTGCGTGGCCAACCGTTGCGTCGCCGCGTGCACGCAGAACGCCGACTGCACGACGGGCAACTTCTGCCTCGCCGGCAGCTGCCGCGCGATTCCGCCCGGCGCCCGCACCTGCAGCTCGAACGCGCAGTGCGGCCTCGACCCCTGCATCAACGGGTACTGCGTGCGCCCCTGCAGCTCGGCGATGGACTGTGGCGGCAACCTCGTCTGCTCGAACGGCTTCTGCGCGAATCCTCCCGTGACGGCTGATGGCGGCACGGCGGGTGGCTCGGCTGGAGTCGGCGGAGGCTCGGCTGGAACGGGCGGCGGCGCTGCGACGGCTGGCGGCACGGCGGGTACGGGCGGCGGCACCTCGGGCACCGGCGGTGGAACGTCGGGCACGGGCGGCGGCAGCGCGAACCACGGCGGCGGCACGGCGGGTGACGCGGGTGTTCCCACGACCTGCACCTTCAACGCTGACTGCGGCCTCGGCGCGTGGTGTGTGAACGCGACCTGCTTCTTCGGTTGCTCGGCCGACACCGACTGCCGTGGCGCCGACTCCTGCCAGGGTGGCCTGTGCAAGCCGCGCCCGGCCGGTACCTGCAGCACCTCGGCGCACTGCTCGACGGGTCAGGACTGCGTGAACGGCGCCTGCTCGAACCGCTGCACCGCGCAGTCGGAGTGCACCGGCACCAACGTCTGCCGCATCGGCTACTGCCTGCCGCCGACGACCAGCGTCTGCACCACCAACTGCGATTGCCCCACGAGCCAGCGCTGCCTGATGGGCACCTGCCAGCCGTAACGAGAATCGGTTCGGTCCGACCCTCCCCCAGGACCTGAACAGTTCGAGCCGCTCGTCGGAGACGTTCTTCCGGCGGGCGGTTCGTCTTGTTCAGGCCCAGCGGGCACACGAGACGTGCGCCAGCAGCGTCTCGTCGACCGTGAGCAGTGACGCGCCTGAGGCCAGGGCGTGTGCTGCGATCAGCCGGTCGTACGGGTCGCGGGTGAAGCTCAAATCGAGCGCGCGATTCGCCGCATCGGCAAGCCCGTCGTCATGAAGCAGCACGCCGTGGTCCTCCGAGAGACGTTCGGCGATCCATCGGCCGGTTTCTCGAAGACGGCCAATCTCGAAGAGCGCCTGAAGCTCGAGCACCACGAACGGAGAGAGCCTCAGGTCGTCACGCTCGAGCACGCCACGAACGGGACGAAGCCGCTTCTTGTCCCCTGCGCGCAGCCAGACCGCGACGTGGGTGTCGAGGTGAATCACAGCCGCGGCTTCCAGTGTTTGACCCAGTCGAAGTGCACCAGCTCGTCGGGGTCGCCGACGACGAGGTCGGGGTTCGAACGCGGCTTCGCCTTGCGAGCCTTCTTTCGACGCTCCGAGAGCAGCGGCTTGATGACGAGCGTGCCCTGACTGCGGGAGACCTCGACCGGCTCGCCGGTCTCGAGCACCCGATCGAGAATCTGGTACAGCTCGGAACGAAGCTTCGTGGCCGTGACCTTCATTCGCTGAACGTACGCTTGCACGTACGTACGCATCAACTCCGACTACTTCTTCAGCGCCGACGCGAGCTCTTCGTAGAGGTGAATCGCGCTCTTCACCGACTTGTCGAAGTCGCCCAGGTGCAGGCTCTCGTTCTCGGAGTGCGCGTTCGTGTACGGGTCTTCGACGCCGATGAGCAGGGCGGGCACGCCACCGAGCTCGGCGCTGAACGGCTCGACGAAGGGAATCGACCCGCCGCAGCCGATGGCGACCGACTTGGTGCCGTAGCCCTTCTCGAGCGCGCGGAACGCCGCCTGAAACGCCGGGCCAGCCGGGTCGGTGTACCACCACTTCGCGCCCTGCTCGGCCTCGACGTGCACCTCGACGCCCCACGGCGCGGCCTTCTTGATGGCCTCGATGAGCTTCTGCTGCACGTCGTTCGGGTCGAGGTCGGGCACGATGCGAATGCCCACGCGCGCCCACGCCGACTCGCACACGATGTTGCGCGCGTCTTTCTTCGAGCTCGCCTGCAGCGCGTTGATGGTGAGCGACGGCTGGCGCCAGTTCGTCTCCCACGGGTGGCGGTCACCTCCGAGAATCTGCACGCCCGGCAACAGGCCCGACTGTTTGCGGAACGTCTCGCGGTCTCCAGGCAGCGCCTGAATCGACGCGCGCTCGCCGGCGGTGAGCGGCTTCACCTTCTCGAGAATGCCAGGAATCGCGATGGTGCCGTCGGCATTGGTGAGCGAGCTCAGCATCTTGCACAGCGCCATCGTCGCGTCGGGCACCGGGCCGCCCCACATGCCCGAGTGCAGCGACTGCTTGAGCGCCTTCACCTCGACGTCGACGGTGACGAGGCCGCGCAGCGCGGTGGTGATGCTGGGCAGGCCGGTGTCGAAGTTGCTCGTGTCGGTGAGCACGATGGCGTCGGCCGACAACATCGCGCGGTGCTTGCGCAGGAACGCGGTGAGGTGGTTCGAGCCAATCTCTTCTTCGCCCTCGATGACGACCTTCACGTTGATGGGCATGGCGCCCGCGGCGAGCCACGAGGCCACTGCGCTCGAGTGCACCACGATGCCGGCCTTGTCGTCGGCGGCGCCGCGGCCCCAGAGGCGGCCATCACGCTCCACCGGCTCGAAGGGAGGCGACTTCCACGCGCTCTCTTCGCCCGCCGGCTGCACGTCGTGGTGCGCGTAGAGCAACAGCGTGGGCTGGCCCGGCGCCTTCAGCAGCTCGCCGTAGACGTACGGGTGCGCGCCCTCGACCTCGAGCAGCTGCACGTTCTCGAAGCCGCGCTTCTTGAGCAGCGCTGCGGTCGCTTCGGCGCTCGCGCGCACGTGCTTGGGGTCGAAGCCGTCGAAGCTCACCGACGGAATGCGCACCAGCGCCTTGAGGTCGTCGAGGAAGGTGCCGCGCTGCTGCTCGAAGTGGGACAGGGCCTTGGAGACGGACATGCGTCGCCCTTACCCAAGGCGGCCCGCCGAAGTCCACGTGTCAGGGCAGCTGGCCGTGCGCCCAGGCGATTCCGGCGTCGAGCTTGTCGTGCGTCTCGACGTTGATGGCCTGCTTGCGCACGCTCTGCGCGAGCTTGAAGCCCCGGGCCGCGATGCGCACCGCGCTCGAGGTCGTGACGATGGTCATCGCCGTGATGGCGAGGCGGCTCGTGAGGTCGAGCCAGAACGACGGCACCGAGAGGTCGACCATCGAGATGGCCGGCCCGACGTCGAACACCAGCGCGACGGGGCCTTCCGAGAGGCGGCGCTCCACCGCCTCGACGAGCGGTGCCTGCAGGGCGGGCGCGAGCTCAGCCGCAGACTGGTAGTGAATGACGAAGAGGCCAGGGCGGGGAGTGTCGAACGTCATACGGCGTGCCCGCGTCGTAGCGCGCCTCGGGGCGCCGCGCTGAACGAATTCCGTCGGTGTCAGGTCACGCGACCTGTGACCACATGGCACGGCAGGCCGCCGTTCTTCACTGACGTCGTTCGGTCGATGGTGAGACCCAGCGCGTCTTCGCCCTCTTGAAGCAGGAAGGCGAAGCGCCAGCCGGTGAACGAGCGCCGCAGGCAGGCGCCGACGGCCTGGTAGAGCCCGTGCAGCTCGAAGCGGTTTCCCACCCGCCGGCCGTACGGCAGGTTGGCGATGACGAGGCCTGGCGCGACGTCGGGCTTCACGAGCTGCGTCGCGTCGAGGCGCTGCAGGTCGAGCTTCTCGAGCACGCCGGCGCGTTTGGCGTTGCGGCGGGTGACGCCGAGGGCTCCGGCGTTGAGGTCGGAGCCGCGGAGCCACGTCGGCGTCGGTGCGTCGGGCTGCTGTTCGTCGGCGAGCCGCTTCGGGTCGAAGCCGGGGAACTTCTCGAACGCGAAGTGCCTCGCGCGGCCGGGCTGCAGCCCCAACACCTGCTCACCCGCTTCGAGCAGGAAGGTGCCGCTGCCGCACATGATGTCCCACAGGGCTTCGCCGGGCCGCCAGCTCGCGAGGCGCAACACGCCAGCCGCGAGCGTCTCGCGCAGCGGCGCCTTGCCCGTCTCCTGCCGCGCGCCGCGCAGGTAGAGCAGGTCGCCCGAGGTGTCGACGCTGACCGAGGCGCCGGTCTTCGAGAGCCGCAGCTGCACCTCGGCGCCCGCGACCGGAGCGCCCCACGCCTTCACCGCTTCATTGCGCCACACCTCGGCGGGCGTCTGCGCGCGCGGGCCCTGCGACTCCGAGATGGCGAGGCTGAAGGGGCCGACACACTCGGCGAGGCGAAGCTTCGAGAGCGAGCGTGGAGAATCGACGTGCCCCAGCTCCCACGAGACGCGGCTCGCGAGCCGGCTGCGAACGTTGACGCGCACGAAGCTGCCGAGCGGAGCGTGGTCGACCGCGCAGCCACCCGAGAGCGCTTTGGCGCGCAGGCCCAGCGAGATGAGCTCCTGACACAGCGGCGCCTCGAGCCCCTGCGTGCACGAGACGTAGAGCGACTCGGTCACGAGACGACCTGCGCCTCACCCAGCAGCGCGCGCACGGCCTTGGGGCGAACACCCGTCGAGAGCAGCAGCTGGTCGAGCCGCGCGCGGGCCTCGCGGTTCTCTTTGTGCACCCGGCGCCCGAGGATGAGCTCGTTCTTCAGCGAGTGCTCCCAGCCGGCGAGCTCGGTGACGGTGACCTGGTAGCCGAAGCTCTCGAGCAGCAGCGCGCGAATCACGTTGGTGAGGTGCGAGCCGAACTCGCGGCGGTGCCAGGCGTGCGCGAAGAGCGAGCGCATCTCGGGCCGCACGGTGGCGCGGGCTTCTTTGAGCTGCTGCGCGACCTCGGCCTGACAACACGGCACCAGCGCGACGTGGTCGGCCTTGTGGGTGATGGCCTGAATGATGGCGTCGTCGGTGGCCGTGTCGCAGGCGTGCAGGGCGGTCAGCACGTGCACGCGCTCGGGCAGCACGCTCGCGTCGATGCTCGCCTCTTCGAACGTCATGCGCGCGTAGTGCAGCTCGGCGGCGCGCTCCTTCGAGCGCTTGACGAGGTCTGAGCGCGACTCGACGTTGCGCAGCTCACCCGCGTCGCGCTTGGCGAAGAAGAGCTCGTACAGCACGAAGCCCAGGTACGAGTTGCCGCTGCCGACGTCGACGACGGTGGGCGAGGGGTAACGGGTGAAGACGTCGTCCATCGCGGGCTGCACGAGGCCGACGAGGTGGTTGACCTGCTTGAGCTTGCGGCGCGCGTCGGCGTTGAGGTGCCCTTCACGCGTGAGCAGGTGCAGCGTCTTGAGCAGCTCGGGAGATTGTTCGGGCAGCAGCTCGGCCCGAACGTTCCGTGCTTCGACCTTCTCGCGTGCTTTCACGAGTTTCCCAGTTCGACTTCGCCTGCGCTCGCCACACTCGCCGAGGCACTGAGCGAAGGAATGAAAGTGCCTCGGCTCATCAGGCTCGGCTCCGGCTGCGTCTCACGGTTTCCCAGTTCGACTTCGCCTGCGCTCGCCACACTCGCCGAGGCGGTGAGCGGAGGAATGAAAGTGCCTCGGCTCATCAGGCTCGGCTCCGGCTGCGTCTCACGGTTCCAGTTCAGACCGCGACGACTTCGACGATCTCGGGAATCGCCTCGCGCAGACGGGTCTCGATGCCCATGCGCAGCGTGGCGGTCGACGACGGGCACCCGGCGCAGCTGCCCTGCATGTGCAGGAAGACGCTGCCGTTCTCGACGCGGTCGAGGGTGATGTCGCCGCCGTCTTGCGCGACGGCCGGGCGAATCTCGTTGTCGAGGATCTCGCGAATGCGCACTTCCATGTCGCTGCCGCCGGTGACGACCTTCGCCGCCATCTCGGCCAGCACCTCGGGCTTCACCACCGTCTCGTTCGCCGAGAGGTGCTGATCGAGCGTGAGCATCACGCCGTCGTTCAGCTCGTCCCACTCGCCCTCGTCGCCCTTGGTCACCGTGACGAAGTTCGTGCCGAGCATCACCGCCAGCACGCCCTTGATGTCGAAGAGCCGCGAGGCGAGGGGAGAGCGCTCGACCGCCAACTCACGCGTGGTGAAGTTCATCGCGCCGCGCGGCAACAGCTGCGTGTCGACGACGTACTTGAGGGTGCTGGGGTTCGGGGTCCACTCGAGCTGAATGTTCACGGACACGGGCTGTGCTCCTTGCAGTTGCAACTGCTCGTAAGAACGAACGAGCGCGAAATCAACCCCCGTCCTGCCCGAGCAGCGCGCCCTCGGACTCGAAGTCTCCGAGGTCCAGCTCGAGCTCCAACGGGAGCGCCTGCTCGATCTCGAGCTCTGGCTTGTCGACCAGGTCGAGGTCTGACGGATCAGGCGCGGCGGCCAGCATCTGCTGCACGGGTTTGGCTTCACGCGCCTGGCCCGCGGCGCGACCGGGCAGGGGCAGCATCTGGTTCGCCTCACGCACGTGCGAGACGAGCTGGCGCGCGACGAGGTCGACCATCTGGTAGGCGAACCGGTGGCCCGAGGCGAAGAGTGTGTCGAAGTGCCGCTCCGACATGCGGAAGAGCTTCGCGGGGCCGGTGGTGAGGCAGCTGGCCGAGCGCGGGCCGCTGTCGATGCAGGCCACGACACCGAACATCGTGCCGGCCGGCAGGTTCGCCAGCGTCTTGCCGTTGCGCCCGACCGACACCTCGCCGTTCACCAGAAAGTACGCGCCGTCGCTCGGCTCGCCCTCGGCGAACAGCGGCGTGAGCTCGTGAAACTCGTAGACGTCGAGCTTCTGCCCGAGCGCCAGCTTCACGACCGCCGGCAGCGCCTTGAACGCGGGGAAAGCGTCGAGCTCGTCGACCTCGGGGCGGCGCGCAGGTGGCAACGCGGGCGTCTGCACGTGCTGGTGCCCCGAAGGCACGATGCGCTCGTTGGTCGCGCGCAGGCGCGAGCACAGGTCGAGGCAGATCTTCCGCAGCACCTTGAACGCGGCCGGCACGAAGGTGGCGCGCATGGCGTGGAATTCTTGAGCATCGATTTGATGCGCGTGGCCGTCTTGCGTCACCACCGCCGTCGCCGAGCGCGGGCCATCGTCGACGAGCGCCATCTCTCCGATGACGTCGCCCTTGCGCACGTACGCGACTGCGACCGGCCGCTTCTGGCCCTGCGTCGTGCTGATCGACACCTCGGCGCCTTCGCCGAGCACCCACATCGCCTTGCCGGGCTCGCCCTCGCGAAACAGCACGTCACCGGCGCTGAGCTGCACGGGCCGCAACACCCGGAGGACTTCGTTCATGTCCTCAGGGCCGACGAGCGAGAACAGCGGAATGCCGCGAATGAACTGCTCGAGAGCAGACGGTGCGCTGGTCACAATTGCTTCCTTAGCACGCCGCGGGGGCTACACTCCTTTCCCTCAAATGCGAGCTCTTCTGTGTGTGGCGCTTGTCGCGGCGGCTCCGGCCTTTGCACAGCGCATCGGCGTCGTTCCGTTCTCTGGCCCCAACGCTACGGCAGTGCGCAACCAGCTCGTCACGGCCATCTGTGACACCGCTGACTGCGTCAACACCGCGAAGGTCACGACGGGCAACAAGCCCGACTGGAAGAAGGCCAAGAAGGAGGCGCTGCAGTTCTTCGTCACCGGCGCCATCGCGAAGAAGGGGAAGGCGTCGTCGCTGACGCTCGAGGTGCTCTCGAAGCCGGGCGCGCCGAAGATGAAGAAGGCGTTTCCGCTCGATGCCGACGGGCTGTCGGCGAAGAACCTGCAGCTGGCCATCGACGCGCTGAAGGGCGCCTTCGCCGGAGCCGCGACGCCCGAGCCCGCGCCCGTCGACACCACGCCTGCCGTCACCACGACGCCGACGAAGACCGACTCGACGAAGAGCTCGGGTGGCACGACGGCCACCACGACGCCACCTCCGCCGCCACCCGAGACGCGGGAGCCCGAGCCCGAGCCGGCGCCCACCACGACCGCGCGCCGCATTCCCTTCATCGCCATCGAAGGCGGCGTCGACCTGCTCAACCGCAGCTTCAGCTACGTGCAGCCAGTCACCAACCTGCGCAAATACAACCTGCCCATCTTCCCGCTCGCGCACGCGAAGCTCGAGTTCTACCCGCTCGCGCTCGGCCGCCAGGACATTCTGGGAGGCATCGGGCTCGAGGGCGGCTTCTCGTTCGCGCCGTGGCTGCGCTCGCGCCGCGAGAGCGTGATGGACGACGTCTACCCGACCTCGACCATGCGCATCGACGCCGGGCTCGCGTGGCGAATCATGCCGGTGAAGACGCTCAACCTGTCGCTCATTCCCATCGTGGGTATTCGCTACCACTCGTTCACGGTGGCCCCGAACTCGAGCGGCGCGCGGCTCGATCTGCTGCCGAACCTTGGCTACGTCGGCCTTCGCGCGGGCGCCGGCTTCGAGGTCGGGCTCGTCAACGACCTCATCTTCCTCTTCGGGCGCTTCACCGTGGTGCCGGTGTTCTCGAGCGGAGAGATCATCTCGTCGGCGTTCTTCCCCAACGGCTCCAACTTCGGGCTCGATGGCAACGTCGGCTTCGGGGTCGGCATCTTGAAGATGCTGCAGCTTCGCGCGGCGTTCGATTTCACGCGCTACGGGCTCACGTTCAAGACCGAGCCGACCGATGCCTTCGTGGCGCAGGGAGCGGTCGACCAGTACGTGGGCGGCACCGTCTCACTGCGCTTCCAGTATTGAGGGTCACGACGCCCAGGTGATCTCCCACTCGGTGAGCTCACCCTTCACCATCACCTCGACGACGTCGCCGACCTTCTTGCCGACGAGCGCCTTGCCGAGCGGAGAGCCGGGCGTCACCACGTGCAGAAAGCCATCGCCGTCGGGGCCGTGAAGCTCTTCACCGGCGCCCGCGGGAGCGACGAACAGCGTCTTGCCGGCCTCTCCGTCTTCCACCTCGACGAGCGAGCCCAGGCCGATGCGCTCACCCTTCTTCAGCGGCGCGGGCTTGAAGTCAGCCGCCGCAGCCCACGCGGCCTCGGCCGACTCGAGCCGCTGGCGTGCAGCCGCCGCGACGTTGACCGCGCGGGGCGCTCCCGACTTCGCGTCGATGCGCGCGTCTTCGGCGTACCGAAGGGCCGCGTCGTAGACGAGGCGCAGCTTCGACTGCAGCTGGGTGGCGAGGAAGTGCTTGTCCATGTGGCGAACGGTAGCGGCCTTGCGCGGCGCCTCAAGAAACCGGCTTGCCTCGCCCGCATCGCTGGGCTGGAACTCGCGCATGCCCCGCACCGATTGGAAAGAAGTCGTCGCGCCGAACGAGCGTGAGTCGTTCGACCTGCTGGCCTCGCAGCTTCGCGACATTCAGCGCGAGAAGGCGAAGGCCCACGGCAGCACGAGCCGCGCGCTGCACGCCAAGCCGCACGTCGGCCTCAAGGCCGAGCTCACGGTGCGCGACGGCCTGCCCGAGTGGGCGCGCGTCGGCATCTTCGCCGCGAAGGGCACGTACAAGGCCTGGGTGCGGCTCTCGAACGGCGGCACCATGCACCAGAGCGACAAGGCGCCCGACGTGCGTGGCGTCGCGCTGAAGGTGACGGGCGTCGGCGGCAAGAAGCTCATCCCCGGCATGGAGGACGCGCCCACGCAGGACTTCCTGGCCATTCTCACGCAGACGATGCCCTTCAAGACGCCCGAGGCCTTCGTCGGTGTCGTGCGCGCGGCGAACGGGCCGAAGCTGCTCGCGCTGCCCCGTATTCTGGGCACCCTGGGCTTCAGCGCCTTCGGCATTCTCGGCCAGCTGCAGAAGGGCATGGCGGTGAAGCACGCCTCGCTCGTCGACAACACGTTCTATTCGGTGCTGCCGATTCGCTGGGGCGCGACCGCCGTGAAGTACAGTCTGCTGCCGGTGAAGGTGCCGCCGCTCAACGGGCCGGTGAGCGAAGACTCGCGCTTCGCCGATGACGCGACGGCGCGCGTGAAGGTGGCTCCGCTGACGTGGACGTTGCGCGTGCAGCCCTGGGAAGACGAAGCGACGACGCCCATCGAAGACCCGACGGTGCAATGGAACACGCCGTGGACCGAGGTGGCCGACGTGACGGTGCCCGTGCAGGACCCGTCGAGCGACGCAGGGAAGAAGCTGACCGCGCTCGTCGACACGTTCTCGTTCGACCCATGGCACGCGCCCGAGGAGTTCAGGCCGCTGGGCGCCATGATGCGCGCGCGCAGCCACGCGTACCGCGACAGCACCATCGAGCGGAAAGCCGCAAAGGAGCCCGGCCCCGATGCCTGGTGAAGCTGGTTTCGGCGCAGGCCTTTCACGGTAAGGCGGCTTCGTGCTCACGCTCTGTCTGGTGGCTGCGGTCTCTGGTGCGACGCCCGCTCGGGTCGCGGTCATGCCGTTTCAACTCACGCAGGTGTCTGACGAGCTCGCCGGCTACGCAGAGGACCGCCTGGCCACCGAGTTGTCGAACCGCGGCTTCTCCGTCATCACCCGCTCGGAACTTCAGGCCGTGCTGGGGCTCGAGCGTCAGAAGCAGCTGCTCGGCTGCAGCGCCGAGACGTCGTGCGTCGCCGAGATCTCCGCCGCGCTGGGCGTCGAGTTCATTCTGGTGGGGCGGCTCACACGGCTGGGCAAACGGTTCGAGGTCGACCTTCGCCTCGTGCGCCAGAAAGACGCGTCAGTCGCGGCGCGTGACGCACGAGGCATCGACGATGAAGCGCGTCTGGGCGATTTGCTGGCCGAGAGTGCGCGCGGGTTGGCTGGGCAGGTCAGTCTCGGCGAGCCGTCGAAACCCTTCGCGTGGCGCTTGTGGGTGCCGGTGGTGACTGGGGCGGTGCTCGTCGCGGTGAGCGCCTCGTTCTGGGTTCTCGCCGAGCGCTCGTACGCGGGCTGGGTGACGCAGGGCTCGGGAGCGGGCTCGCTCGCTCCAGCCGAGGTCGCGCCGACGTTTCAGGCGCTGGCGCTGCAGCGAACCCTGGCCATCACTGGCACCGTCGTCGGCGCTGCGCTCGTCGCGGCTGGCATCGTGTGGAATGTGCTGGTGCCCGTCGTGGTGCCGACTGCCGATGGGGCCGCGGTTTCGCTTGGAGGTCGCTGGTGAGACGCCTGTCGCTGCTGGGGTTCGCGCTCGTCACCGCCTGCTGGAGCGAAGCGGACTTTCGGGCCCGGTGTGAAGCCGCTGGAAACTGTCTGGTGGGCGACGCGGGTTCAACCGTCGACGCGGGTTCGGCAGTCGACGCTGGTTCGGCAGTCGACGCGGGTTCAGCAGTCGACGCGGGTTCAGCAGTCGACGCCGGGGTGGCCGATGCGGGGCTGCTGGCTGACGGTGGGGTGACCTGGGCAGCAGTCGCCGCTGAGCTGTTCGACACCGTCAACACCGACAGCGCCTTCGACGTGCTGGTGTTTCCAGTGCCCACACCGAGCAAGTCACTGGGCGGCGTGCTGACGCCTCGGGGCACGGTGGTGTGCATTCCCTCGCAGGGGCATGTGCTCGAGGTGATGCCGGACGGTGGGGTTTCGTCGCTGGCCTTCGTCGATGGCGGGCTCGACCTGTGGCAGGGCGGCGTGCTGTTGCCCGACGGCCGCGTGTTCGGGTTCCCGCACTCCCAGAGCCAGGGCTTCCCGTTGCTGCTCACGGGCGACCGCCCCCTCGCGCAGGCGCCGGCGGTTCGTGGGCAGAAGCCGTTCACTGAGGGCGGCGTCGTCACCACCGGCGCAGACGTCATCATGATGCCCGCGGCCTACGACCAGTTCACGGTCTGGTCGAACGGCCGTCACACCGAGGTGCGCGTCGACGCAGGGGTCGCGCCGAGCAGCACGGCCTTCTTCGCGGGCGCGGTGCTTCAAGCGTCGGGGACGACGGCCATCGCGGTGCCTCGATCGGCCACGGCCGTGTGGCAGGTCTCGACCAGCTCAGCGACACCGCTCGCGCCACTCACGGGCCACGCGGGCGGTCTCTTGCTGCCGAACGGCGCGGCGCTGTTGATGCCAGTCGATGGAAACCGTCCGGCCGCGCTCATCTACGAGAGCGGCGCCATCAGCAGCGCCGGCCCCAGCACCCACGGGTACTTCTCGGCGGCCTGGTCGACGAACGGGTTCGGGTACGCGATTCAGACCGTCGCCGCGTCAGGCTCGTACCTCACCATCACGAGAGGTGGTGTCGTCACCGAGAGCGCGCTGCCCTCGAACGCCTGGCTGCCTGATGGCGGCGCAGTCGCGACGAGCAGTGTGCTCTCGGACACCTCCCGTTTTGGGCTGGTCGCCTTCCCCGACGGGCGGCTCGTGTCGTGCCCCTACGCAGACGCGCGCCTCGTCTTCCTCGTGCCCAACGGGCGACGCACCGTGCCCTCATGGGTGGTGCTGTCGCCCTGGCTCAACAAGTGGTGACCAGCGTCACGCGACGGTGAGCTCGACGGGAATGTTGCCGCGCGTGGCCTTCGAGTACGGGCACACCTGGTGCGCGGCCGTCATCAGCGCCTCGGCCTTGCTCTTCTCGAGCTCGGGGAACGTTCCGATGAGCTTCACGCCGATGCCGTAGCCGTCGTCGCCCTTCAAGAAGTTCACGTCGGCCGAGATGGTGAACGGGCCGGGGTTCACGCCCTGGGTGCGCGCCACGAGGCCGAGGGCTCCAGCGAAGCAGGCCGAGTAGCCGGCGGCGAAGAGCTGTTCGGGGTTGGTGCCACGCGCGCCATCTCCACCCATCGTCTTCGGCACGGTGAGGTTGAAGTCGATGAGGCCGTCGTCTGACTTCACGTTGCCGCCGCGGCCTCCCTTCGAGGTGGCGTGAGCGGTGTACAGCGCGGTCGGGGTCGTCATGGGGTGCTGCCTTTCGTGAACTCGGCCGCGTTCGCTTCGCGGACGATTCGGGTGAGCGCCACCAGCTCCTCGCGGAGCCGAGCGATGGCGGAGAGGTCGAGGCCCGTCTGACAGGCGAGCGACTTCGGAATGTGCTGCGCGCGGCGCTTGAGCCCACGGCCCGCGGGCGTGAGCGAGATGCGCACCACCCGCGCGTCGACGTCGTCGCGGGCCTTCGTCACCAGCCGCTGCGCCTCGAGCTTCTTCAGCACCGGCGTCAGCGTTCCCGAGTCGAGCTGCAGCCGGTCGCCCAGGTGCTTCACCGGCACGCCGTCGGTCTCCCACAGCACCAGCATCACCAGGTACTGCGGGTAGGTGAGGCCCAGCGGCTCGAGCAGCGGCGCGTAGGCGGCCGTCATCGCGCGCGAGGCGGCGTACAGGCTGAAGCACAGCTGGGCGTCGAGGTGGAGCGGGTTCACGCGCCCTGTATGACGGCCCATTCAATTGAATGCAATTGAATCGTATTCAATCGAATCGAACGCCACGCTTCCCGTGGGGCGGGGTGAGCCCGCATACTCGTGCGGTGACTGACGCTCTGAGGTTGACCGACGTGCGCCGGCGGTTCGGCAGGGCCATCGCGCTCGACGGGCTGTCGCTGGCGGTGCAGCAGGGTGAGATCTACGGCTTCCTCGGGCGCAACGGCGCGGGCAAGACCACGACGCTACGGGTGCTGACGGGCGTGCTGCGGGCCGACTCGGGCACGGTCGAGGTGCTGGGCCAGCAGGTGAAGAAGGTGCCGGTGGCGCTCAAGCGTCGCATCGGCTCGGTCTCGCAGGAACAGCACTTCTACCCGTGGATGACGGCGCGTGAGCTCGGCCGCTTCGTCGCGGGCTTCTACCCCACGTGGGACGGGCCCGAGTTCGAGCGCCTCACGAAGCTGCTCGACGTGCCGCTCGACAAACGCGCGATGGAGCTCTCGGGAGGCACGCGCACGAAGCTGGGGCTCGCGCTCGCCCTCGCCCCCCGGCCCGACCTGTTGCTGCTCGACGAACCGACGACGGGCCTCGACCCGGTGGCGCGCCGCGAGTTCAACGACCTCGTCTCGACCATCGTGAAGGAGCGCGGCTGCACGGCGTTCCTCTCGTCTCACCTCGTCGATGAGGTGCAGCAGGTGGCCCACCGCGTCGGCATCATTCAGTCGGGCAAGATGCGCATCGAGGGGGCCGTGCCCTGGCTGCTCGAGTCGGTGCGGCGCGTGAAGCTGGTCGAGCCGCTGCCTGCGCTGCCGCCGGGCTTCGAGGTGGTGCGTGGTGAGGTGCTGCGCGCGGCGCCCGAGACGTGGAGCGCGACGCCCTGGCCCGAAGGCACCCTCGTCGAGCCGCTGACGCTCGAAGACATCTTCCTCGCGTTCGCGCGCACCGACGCCGTCGCCACCGCGGCATGAGACGCATCGTCTTCAAAGAGCTGCGCGAGCACGGGTGGGTCCTCTCGGTGCTCTTCGTGTTGTTCGCGCTCGGGCTCGCGGTCTCACTCAACCGCGCCGACGAAGAGGGCGGCCGCTTCTCGGCGCTGAAGGACTTCTTGATGACGTTCGGGCTGGTGGCCGCGCTGGTGGGCGGCAACCGGCTGGTGGTGCGCGAGTACACCGGCAAGACGCAGCTCTTCCTCGAGACGTTGCCGCTCTCGCGCACGAAGGTGGCGCTCGCGAAGTGGCTCTTTGGTTGGGCGTGGGTCTGCTTCTCGGGCGCCTCTGCGTGGGCGGCGACGTGGTGGTGGCAGACGCGCACGGTGGCGGTGCCGGTCGAAGACGCGTTGCACGCGCTGGTGCCGGCGCTGCTCTGGCTGTCGGCGTTCTGGTCGTTGTGCTTCGTGGCGGGGCTGCTCGGCCGCTACCGGCTGCTCTTCTGGGTCGTCTTCGGGCTCTACCTCTATGCGCTCGATGAGGTCGGTCAGGTGCAGGTGATGGAGACGCCGCCGTTCCACATCATCTCGGAGTCGCTCGCGGTCGCGAACGCCTGGCCGGCGATGCTCGACGTCATCGTCTGTCTCGTCATCACCGTCGTCGGCCTCGGGTTGGGGCTCGTGCTCACGACCGCAGGCGAGGGCTCCATCGCGTCGACGCTCTCGGGCCGCATGACGTCGCGTGAGCGCATCGCCTCGTTCAGCACGTTGCTCGTCGGCTTCCTGTTGTTCAGCGCGCTCACGCGAAATCGCGACCGGCCGGCCTTCGCGCTCGAGTCGGTGACCCCGAAGGACTCTCCCGTCGGCCCCATCGGGCTGCTCCCCGGCGAAGGCGTGACCGAGGAGCAGGGCCGCGCGCTCATCGAGGCCATCGCGGTCGACGTCGTCACGCTCGTGCAGGCGCTGCAGTTTCCGAAGCTGGCGGGCGTGTACGTCGTCGCGCAGCGAGGGCTCGACCCCGACGTCGTGCTGCGCGTGCCGCTCGGCGAGAAAGATGGCGTCGTCTTTCGCGCCAACGTCGGTGACCCGCGCTTCGACTCGCTGGCGCTGCGCTACCGAATCCTCCACTCCATCGTCAGCGACCACACCAACGACCGCGCGCTCACCGAAGACCGGCATTGGCTGCTCGACGGCCTCGCCTCGTATTGGAACGTGCGCGGCGACGCCGAGGGTCGGGCGCTGTTGCGAAGGCGTGGTGCGGCGGCGCCAGTCGGGTTGTCGCTGACCTCCATCGCGCGGTGGAACGAGACGTTCGAGAAGGCCGGCGACTGCTTCGGCATGGGCATCAGCTTCGTGCTCGTCGACGCGCTGGTGGACGAGCTCGGCGAAGAGGCCGTCATCGAGGTGGCGCGGCGCGTGTTCCAGAAGCCCCACCGCAACCTGCGCGACGCGCTCTTCGAAGAGAAGCTGGCCACGGTGCTGAAAGAGAAGGGCGTCGACTTCGCGAAGCTGGTCGAGCGGGCCGAGTCGGCGCGGCGCAACGCGGGCGGGCTGCTTGGCTACGAGGGCCGGTACGAGCTGCTGCCGCAGGGTGGTGGGCAGACGCGCCTGAAGTTCTCGCTCTCCAAAGACGGAGCGCCCGTGACGCGCTGGCGGGGCTTGAGCACCTCGACGAGTCCCTGGCAGGCGGGCATCGGTGACGCAGAGCCGGCCCGCGTCGATGCCCGTGCAGGCGAGGCCATGGCGACGGCGACGTACTCCTCGGGTGAGCGCCTCTTCCTCGCCATCGAGGTCGACGAGCCCGAGCTGAAGTGCAGCGCGCGCGTCATGCAGGAATGGCTGGTATTGCCGTGATGGCGACGCTGCTGAAGAAGGAGCTGCGGGCGCTGCGGCCGTACGCCGTGCTGGCGGGCGTGCTCATGCTCATCTCGGTGCTCGACGACGTCTTCACCAAGTCGTCGCTGCGCGCGCTCTCGGCGACGTTCTCGTCGGTGGCGGCCATGCCGTTGCCGCTCATCTACGGGCTCATCGCGCTCGCGCTGGGCACGGGCATCTCGGTCAAGGAGCGCGATGAAGGCACGCTCGCCTTCCTCGACGCGTTGCCGGTGACGCGCACGCAGGTCTTCTTCACCAAGCTGCTGGCGGCGCTGCTGGTGCTCATCGCGTTCCCGGGTTTTCAGCTGGCCTGGGCCGTGTTCGGTCACGCGGTCGCGCGCGAGAGCCTCGAAGACCCGTTCCACTGGAACATCCTGCTCGGGGCGCTGCTGTCTCAACTGCAGCTGATGCTCACGTTCCTCACGGTGGGCACGCTGCTCGGGTTCGCGCGCAGCCTCACGTGGATGCTGGTGGGCGTCGCGGCGGCGGCGCTGCAGCGGCTGATTCACTTCGTGCCCCGCGCGGCGATGCTCGACCCGCTGCGCCTCGTGGAGTCGGGCGTCGAGGGCGTTCGCTGGCGCTACGACTTTGAGGTCATCGTCGCGCAGTTCGTCGTCGCGACGGTGTGCACGGTGCTGGCGTGGGCGCTGTTTCATCGCGCGGGCCGCAGCCGCACCGTCATCGTGAACCCTCGGCCGGTGGTGGGCGCGCTGGTGACGTTGATGACGCTCGGCGCGATTCTGGGCGCGATGGTGCTGTGGTGGGACCGCGACGGCGATGGGGACGGCAGCTCCGATGACGCGCCCGACTTCACCGCCGTGCCCGAGTCTGCGCCCGCGACCACGACGACGGCGCAGTACGAGTTCAGCTACCCCAGCATCGAGTCGGCGCCTGCGCTGCAGCTGGCCGAGCAGGCCGATGCCACCTGGGCGCAGGTGACGGCGCTGCTCGGCGTCGACGGCGGCGCGCCCATTCTCGTCGACCTCTCGGGCTCGATGCGCAACACCGTGGGCACGGCGTTCAAAGACCGCATTCGCATGCGCGCCGACGAGGAGGCCGTGGCCACGCTCGCGCACGAGACCTCGCACGTCATCGCCCGCCGCGTCGTCGGAGAAGAGGGCTTTCGCCGGTGGTCGCAGGCGCGCGTGCTCGACGAAGGCCTCGCGTCGTGGGTCGAAGGCCACTTCCTCACGCACCCCGAAGAAGACCAGCTGGTGCTCGCGGCGCTGCTCGACCGCAACGAGCTGCAGCTCGCCGACATCATCGACTTCGAGCGCTTCACCGAGAACGGCGACGACGACCTCAAGTACGCCATCGGCCGCGGCTTCATCGACGTCATGGTGAAGCGCTACGGGGCCGAGTCGATTCACAAGCTGCTGCGCGCGTTCGGAGACGAGCAGCTGCCGCCGAAGCTGTCGGGTGCGGCGCTGTGGCAGGCGACGTTTCAGCTGGCGGGAATGGACCTGGGGCTCGTCGCCGACGACTTCTTCGGCGTGCTCGAGAAGACGCTCGAAGCCAAGCGCGCGCTCGTCGATGCGCTGCCGCGGCCGCAGACGAAGCTGGTGACGCAAGAGGGGTGGCACGGCATCGAGGTGTCGGCCGAGCCCGTCGAAGCGCACCCGCGGCTGGTCATTCGGTACCGGCCTGCGCCCGACAGCCCGATGAACGAGTACGACCGCACGTGGGTGCGAAACGGTGACG
>JBEOKA010000254.1:0-11238 GCA_040275325.1 Myxococcaceae bacterium
GGCGAGCCGCCGCTCTCGCCGACGATCCTCGGGCTGTTCCGGGGCCCACCGCTGCAGGAGCAGTGCGTGCCGGCTGATGGCGATCCCTGCCGCTCCGTCGCGCTCTATCGCAAGAACCTGGGTCGCGCGGTGAAGAGCCGGGAAGAGCTGATTCAGCAGATGCGCGTCACGCTGCTGCACGAGATTGGTCACCTGCGCGGCGAAGACGACGGCGAACTGGCGGCGAGAGGGCTCGAATGAAGACGGCGGTCGTGCAGGTCAGCCTCAAGGCCGCCAAGTCTGTGCGCCAGGGCTACCCATGGGTGTGGCGGCAGGAGCTCGAGTCGCTCCCGACGGATCTTCCTCCCGGCGCCCTCGTCGACGTCGTCGATGGGCAGAAGAACCCGCTCGGCCAGGCGTTCGTCGCGACGAAGTCTCCGTTGGCGTTGCGGTTCGTCTCCCGAAAGCTCGCGGGTGAAGAGAAGATCGACGACGCGTTCTGGAAGCGGCGGTTCGAGCTCTCGCTCGGGCGCCGGAGCAGCCTGAAACACCGCGACGCGTATCGGCTCGTGCATTCCGAGGCCGATCTCGTGCCGGGGCTGATCGTCGATCGGTATGGACCTGCGCTGACAGTCCAGACGCTGAGCGAAGGCGCCGACGTGCGGAAGGCACGCTGGGCCGAGCTGTTGCGCGAAGTGACCGGCACGTCGCTCATCGTCTGCCGTGACGATGCGTCGGGCCGCGACTTCGAAGGGCTTTCACGCGAGACGAAGCTGCTCAGCGGTGGTGGACCGACCCTGGTGCGCTACCACGAGGGAGAATCGGAGCTCGAGATCGACCTGCTCGCCGACTCGAAGACCGGCTCGTTCCTCGATCAGCTCGACAACCACCTTCGCGCAGGCGAGCTCGCGAAGGGCAGGGCGCTCGACACGTTCAGCTACCACGGCGGGTTCGCCCTCGCGCTCGCGCGCAGCTGCAGCTCGGTCATCTCGGTCGAGCAGGATCCCGACGCCGCCAATCGCGCGCGCGCGAACATGACGCGCAACGGGTACACGAACGTCGAGGTGCAGACCGCCAACGCGTTCGACGTGCTGAGAACTTTCGCCGATCGCGGTGAACAGTTCGACACGGTCGTCATCGATCCTCCAGGGCTCGCCAAGCGCAAGGAGGGCATGGAGACCGCGAAGCGCGCGTATCACGAGCTCAACGTGCGGGCGTTCAAGCTGCTCGCGCCCGAGGGGTTGCTGGTGACGTGTTCATGCTCGGGCAAGCTGCAGCGCGACGCGTTCGATGAGGTCGTGCTCGAAGCCGCCGCCGACGCGAAGCGCACGGTGCAGGTGCTCGAGCGGCGTGGCGCCGGCATCGATCACCCCGTGCTGCCAGGCCTGCCCGAGACCGAGTACTTGAAGGCCTGGTTCCTTCGTGTGCTGTAGGCGCACCTCGTCGCCATGACCTCGGAGGGAATGGCCCATTTCCGCACGCAGGGCTGAGGTGGCGCGATGAACCTCGCTCCGTTGCCTCGAATGGTCCTGCGCTGGGACTCGCTGTTGAGCTTCGTCATCGTTGCGGCCGGTCTCCTGGCCGCGCCGGTCGAGGCCGAGCTCAGCGGACTCCCCGTCGGCCTCATCCGTGGGGCTGCCCTCGCGCTCTTGCCCTACGCCGTCGTGGGAGTGGTCGTGAGCTCGCGTCGCCGCGTCGAACGTGCCGCCGTGCTCGGTCTCGCGATCTTCAACGGTGCCTGGTCGCTGATGACCCTGCTGCTCTCGTGGTCGTTGGCGCCGTCGCTGGTGGGCGTGGGGTTGCTCTCTGCGAACGTGTTGCTACCTGCCGCTGTCAGCGTGGTGCTCGCGAGCGCGGTGCGTCGACCCGAGCTCGTCAGGCCTTGAGGCCCAGCTCTTTCTTCAGGCGCGCCGTCAGCTCGAAGTACTCCTGCCTCGAGAAGCCCACGTTCAGAATGTGGAAGTCCTTCTTCGAGAGGCCGACGCAGCCGAAGCAGTAGGTGCAGTCAGAGAGGTTGCGGCTGAAGACGACGTACGCGCTCGAGGTGCAGTTCTCGCTCTGCACGCAGTACGCGCAGCCGTGCAGGGACTTCGAGTCGACGCAGTGCGTGCAGTTGTTACAGAGCTCGCAGCGAATGCAGTGGGTCGACGCGTAGCAGGCCTCGCAGCCCTCGCAGAACATGCAGTTCGCGCAGCGCACGCACTCCTTGCAAGCGTAGCTGCCGGGATTGCCCGGGTCGGCGGTGAACGACTGCGTGAGGCGGTTCAGCTCTTCGAGGAAGTGCCGACGATCGAGTGAGGCGATCAGCTGGCGTGCATCGTCGGGCTCTTGGGTCTTCTTCGTGTCGCGGGCCACGCGCGGAGTATTCCCCACCTCGCCAGCTTCACGAAGAATCATCCACCCAGGCCGAGGCAGTAGCCCGTCCAGGTGCCGCCGTCGGGGAGTGTAGGTCCGCGGCTGTCGTCACCGATCGGAATGCAGCGCTTGCCGAGGGGGGAGTCAGGGCAGGTACAGAATCGATTGGCTGGGCACGGCCCGTAGCCCGTTCCGCATGGGTACTGGCACGACTGAACGTTGTCGTTCGTGTCGAGCATGCAGACCATCGGCTTCGCGCAGTCAGAGGACGACAGGCACCACGCGCCGACGTGCGTTCCACACGCAGAGAGCAGCATCGACCCGAAGAGGAGGGCGGTTCGCATGCCGCGCTCGTTGGCAATCGACGTGCCGCAAGGCCCGGCACAGCGAACGCCTCGACTCTCCTGGCATGGAGCGGCGCCACGCCCTCCCTGACCGACACCGATGTCACTCGAGGGAGCGCACGAAGGCCGACACGGCTGTCACGACGGCAGCCGGCTTCTCGATGTGCGGGGCGTGCCTGCAGCCCGACAACGTCACGAGCTCGAGGTGTTTCACCAGCCCGGCCAGCCGCTCGAGGTGCGCGCTCGTGGTGAACGAGTCGTTCTCGCCGCGAAGGCCCAGCGCCGGGCAGGTCACTCCGCGCGCGAAGTCGTCCATCTGCCACTTGAGAAACGCGGCGCCGCTCCAGAGCGTGGCCCACTGCTCGAACGTTCGATCAGGATCGCTCGTGGTCGAGTTGAGCGAGTCGGGCAGCCCGCGCTTGTAGAGCCTGCGCACCTCGAGCCGCAGCGCATCGTCGACGAAGAGCAGGGGCGACAACGCCACCACGCCCTCGACAGGCATCGAGGCGGCGCCAGCGTGAATGAGGGCGATGCTCCCGCCTTCCTGGAAGCCCAGCAGAATCACCTTCTCGAGCCGCAGGGCGGTGCGGAGCATCGGCAGCACATCGAGCGCTTCATGTTCGAGGTAGCCAGCGCTCAGCGGCGTGTGGAGCGCCTCTGATTCGCCCCAGCCCAGCCGTGAGTAGGCATAGACGCGGCGATCGGTCGCCTCGGCGAGCCGTCGAGGGAAGTCTCCCCAGCCCTTGGCGTGGCCCACGGCCTCATGCAGCAGGAGGATCGGCGCTTTCGCTTCGCCCGACCCCCACCACGCGTATTCGTACGAGAACTCGTTGACCCGTATCGACGGCATGCGCGACGCCAGCATGGCAAAGGCGTGCCCGGTTTGCCCGCCCATCGCGCAACCGGCTGCGTTACAAGCCGCCCGCCGTGGATCTGTCGCATCTGAACCCCCCGCAACGAGAGGCCGTGCTCACGACCGAGGGGCCGTTGCTCGTGCTCGCGGGCGCCGGCTCGGGGAAGACGCGCGTCATCACCCATCGCATCTGCCACCTGCTCGACAACAAGGTGCCGGCGCGCGCGATCCTCGCGGTGACGTTCACGAATAAAGCCGCCGCCGAGATGAAGGAGCGCGTCGTTCACATGTACGGCCAGCGCGCGCTCGGCGTGACGCTTTCGACCTTTCACGCGTTCGGCGCCGAGGTCTTGAAGGCACACCTGCCGAAGCTGGGCTGGCCGAAGAAGTTCGCGATCGTCGACACGGGCGATCAGATCGCGCTCGTGCGCCGCGCGATGCGCGATCGCAACGTCGACGACAAGGTGTTCGACCCGCGCAAGGTGCTCACGCTGATCAGCCGCGCGAAGAACTCCGGCGTCGAGCCGCAGCCGAAGCCCGAAGGGCAGGGCGACGATCTCGACCTGGTTGCCCACATGGTGTTCCCGCTCTACCAGCTCGCGCTGAAGGCCCAGGGCGCCGTCGACTTCGACGATCTCATCGTCTTCCCGTCGCGCATCTTCACCGAGTTCCCCGAGGTGAAGCGCGATTACCAGAAGCGCTTTCGGTACATCATGGTCGACGAGTTCCAGGACACGAACCGCGCCCAGCTCGAGGTGCTCAAACACCTCGGAGAAGCACACGGCAACGTGTGCGCGGTCGGCGACGATGATCAGTGCATCTACTCGTGGCGCGGCGCCGAGGTGCGCAACATTCTCGAGTACGAGCGCTTCTTCCCCGGCGGGAAAGAGGTGCGGCTCGAGCAGAACTACCGCTCGACGGGCGTGATCCTCGACGGCGCGAACGCGGTCATCGAGAAGAACCCGCTGCGGCGCCCCAAGCGCATGTGGACGGATCTGAAGGGCGGGCCGAAGCTCAAGCTCGTCTCGGCGCCGAGCGAAGAAGAAGAAGCACGCTACGTGGGGCGCGAGATCAAAGACGCGATCGCCGCCGGTTTTCCCGCAGACGAGATTGCGGTGCTCTACCGAACCAACGGCCAGGCGCGCCCCGTCGAGGAGTCGCTGCGCGAGAAGGAGATTCGGTACGAGGTGATCGGCGGCACCGAGTTCTTCGATCGCCGGGAGGTGCGCGACGTCATCGCGTACTTCAAGCTCATCGCGAACCCGAAGGACGAGTCGTCGCTGCTGCGCATCATCAACGTGCCCGCACGTGGCATTGGCGACGTGACGATGGAGCGCATCACGGCGTGGGCCGTGAAGAATGAAGTGCCGCTGTGGAAGGCGCTCGAGCAGGCGGCCGAGATTCCCGAGGTGCCTCAGGGGGCTCCCGAGAAGGTGGCCGAGTTCATCGCGCTCGTGGAGCGCTACCGCCGCGCCTTCAACAAGGGCAACCTCGCGCACGTCACCCGCGAGCTGCTCGCCGAGATCGACTTCGTGGGCGCCGCGAGACAACACGCTCCCTCGGCGGCCTCGGCTGATCGAAAAGCCAAAGCGGTCGCACAGGTCATCGACTCGCTCGAGGCCTACGAGAAGCGCGAAGGGCCCAAAGCCAGCCTGCTCACGTACCTGAACCGGCTCGCGCTCGACACGAAGGACGATGAAGACGAAGCCCAGCACCAGATGGGTCGCGTGACGTTGATGACGCTGCACGGCGCCAAGGGCCTCGAGTGGCGGCTCGTATTCCTGATGGGGCTGGAAGAAGACCTACTCCCTCATTCGGGCATGCAGGGCGAGCTGCCCAACCCCGAAGAGGAGCGCCGGCTTTGCTACGTCGGCATGACCCGCGCCCGTGAGCGCCTGGTGATGACCCGCGCGACGGTTCGGATCAAACGAGGGCGCGATGTGCCCCGAACGCCGAGCCGCTTCCTTCAAGACATTCCAGAAGACCTGTGTGAAATCATCGATCTGGAGGCCGTTCCGGAAGGGCCTCCGACCGACAAGGAGCAGAACTTCTTCGCGTCGCTGCGAGAACGGCTGAAGGGTGGGCCCGCCGCCCCTGCACCGCGAACGCCAGATCCACGGAACGGGTCTTGACACCCCCTGTCGGCACAGGTAGCAGGGCCGCCCTTTCCAGCCTTGCGCGTGATCCGCGTGGGGCCACACCAGCAAGGTTCAACATGCCGCACCAGAGGACGTACAGCGCGAAGGCGAAGGACATCAAGCGCGAGTGGCACCTCGTCGACGTCGACGGGAAGATTCTCGGCCGCGCCGCGACGCAGATCGCGACCCTTCTCAAGGGCAAGCACAAGGCGATGTACACGCCGTCGATCGACACGGGCGATCACGTGGTCGTCATCAACGCCGAGAAGGTGAAGATCTCGGGCAACAAGCCTTCCCAGAAGCTCTATCACCGTCAGCCGCGCGCTGGTTTCCCCGGCGCCCTCAAGACGACCGACTACCAGACGCTGCAGAAGCGTCACCCCGAGGACATCATCCTCAACGCGGTCAAGCGCATGCTGCCTCGCAACGCGCTGGGTCGGCAGATGATGACCAAGCTCAAGGTCTACGCGGGCGACAAGCACCCGCACGTGGCCCAGAAGCCTGCCGCTCTCGCGGTCAAGGCCTGAACCAATTTCACTTTAGGGAACGGAAGAGAACACCATGGCGAAGTCAGGCACTGACGGTTTCTACGCTACCGGCCGCCGCAAGGAAGCCACTGCCCGCGTTTGGGTGAAGGCTGGCACGGGTTCGGTCATCATCAACGGCCGCCCGATGAACGAGTACTTTGGCCGTGAGACGTCGATCATGGTCATCAACCAGCCCCTCCAGGTGCTGGAGCAGCTCGGCAAGATCGACATGACGGTCAACGTGCGTGGCGGTGGCCTCTCGGGCCAGGCCGGCGCGATTCGTCACGGCCTCTCGCGCGCGCTCACCCGCATGAACCCCGATCACCGCAGCCCGCTGAAGAAGGCCGGCTTCCTCACCCGCGACGCTCGCGCGGTCGAGCGTAAGAAGTCGGGTCAGCCCGGCGCCCGCAAGCGCTTCCAGTTCAGCAAGCGCTAACGCGTCTCAGGCTCCTGCCTGTCGAAACGTCGTGGGTCTCCGTCACACACGGAGGCTCGCGACGTTTTCGTTTTTTCACACATCCGCTGCTGCTGGATTCGTGGGAGCGGCTGACGCGAGTCCAGTGTTAGGCTTCGCGTGCACATGGAACTCAACGAGATTCTGCAGATCGCCCTTCGCGGCGGAGCGTCGGACATTCACCTGAAGGCCGGCCTTCCCCCGATGTTCCGTGTCGATGGCTCGTTGGTGCCCCTCAAGGACGGCAAGCGGCTGCCTCCCGAAGAGGTGGCGCGCATGGCGTTCGGCATCATGAACGAGTTCCAGAAAGAGAAGTTCAAGACCTCGAACGAGGTCGACCTCGCGTACGGCGTGCCCGGCCTCGGCCGCTTCCGCGTCAACGTCTTCCAGCAGCGCGGCACCATCGGCGCGGTGCTTCGAGTCATTCCCTTCAAGATTCAGTCGATCAAAGAGCTCACGTTGCCCACGGTGCTCGAGAAGATCTCGCTCGATGAGCGCGGCCTCATTCTCGTCACCGGCACGACCGGCTCGGGCAAGTCGACCACCCTCGCGGCGATGATCGATCACATCAACTCGATGGAGACGAACCACATCATCACCGTCGAAGACCCGATCGAATTCCTCATTCGCGACAAGCGCTCGATCGTGAACCAGCGCGAGATCGGCGTCGACACGCTCTCGTTCCATCAGGCGCTCAAGAGCGCGCTCCGGCAAGACCCCGACGTCATTCTCGTCGGCGAAATGCGAGACATGGAGACCATCGAGACCGCGCTGCTGGCGGCCGAGACGGGCCACCTCGTGATGTCGACGCTGCACACGCTCGACGCGACCGAGACGATCAACCGCATCATCTCGGCGTTCCCCCCGCACCAGCAGAAGCAGGTGCGCATTCAGTTGGGCAGCGTGCTTCGCGCAGTCGTCTCGCAGCGCCTCGTGCCGCGCGCCGATGGCAAGGGCCGCGTCGCCGCCGTCGAGATCATGAAGACGACGGCTCGCATCAAGGAGCTCATCGAAGACAAGGACCGCACCAAGGAGATCGCCGACGCCATCGCCCAGGGCAACGTCGCCTACGGCATGCAGACGTTCGATCAGTCGCTCATGCAGCTCGTGCGGCAGGGCCTCATCACCTACCAGGAGGCGTTGCGGCAGGCCTCGAACCCCGACGACTTCGCGCTGCGCTACCAGGGCGTCAGCTCGACGGCCGACTCGAAGTGGGACGGCTTCGATCAGAAGCAGGGCGAGGATCGCGCGGTGCCGGGGTCGATGGCGTACGTGCAGCAGATGAACGCCAAGGCGCCAGCGGCTCCGCCCCCGGGCGCTGCTCCGACGGGAGCGTCTCGCACGAACCTGCAACCCGTCGGAGGTGCGCCAGTCACCACGCCGGCGGCCGCGCAGCCAGCGGTTCGTCCCGCGGCGGCTCCAGCACCTGCGCCAGCTCCCGCAGCGCCGAAGCCCGCGACCGACGACGACTTTCAGATCGAACGCTTCTGAGCGCTCGAGAGTCAGGGCTCGGACCACGCTTCGAACGCGGTCGTGCCGAACTCGAGGCCAGGCCGAAGATGGGCGAGGTACTTCGCGTCGGTGACCTGCACCTCGAGATCGAAGTGGTGCAACCGCTCCCACGCTGCGCGCATGAACGCCCAGCCGCCCTGTGCCTCGAGCGGATCGATCTCACGCCGCCGCGCGCTCAGGGCGTCGTCACCGATCGCGTTGAAGCGCTCCAGCAACTTCGTCTTCGCAACGACCTGAGGCGCCACCTTCGCATGCCACGCCCCGTCCCACGGCTGCGGGTCGGGGAATTCTTCGAGCAACGGTGCGCTCGCTGACTGCACGGTCTCTGCGATCGCCTTCAGCCTGGCCGCCTCGTCAGGAGGCGTGTCTCTGGGCAGGAAGCTCGAGTCGCTGGCCCGGCCTTTCGCGTCGATCAGCAGGTACAGCGCGAACGAGCGCCCGGTGAAGCAGTCGTCATACCCGCCAGAGAAGCCGGTCAGACAGTGAAAGACCGCGGTCGTTCCTTCGACTCGCCCAACGCGGACGGAGAAGCAGTCGCTCGACATGAAGCCTCCTGAAAGTCAGTGAGACGCGCGACGGCGCGCTGCTTCGAGGACGACGGCGAGCAGCATCGTTTTGCGTGTCGCTCCACGACCCTCGACGAGCGGACGAAGGGCCGACAGCAGGTCGTGGGCTTCCTGCGTGCTCAAGGCGCGCTTCTTCGAGCCACGACCATCGTGCGAGACGATCAGCGAGAGCTCTCCGGTCACCGCGTCGAGCACCACGTCGACCGACTCTGCGTCGGTCTTTCCCGCGACCAGAATCACGCGGCCGAGATCGCTCACCGAGCGCAGCGCGAACGTCTCGAGCCGCGTGGGGAAGATCGCTTCGTTGAGGCCGACGAGCACCAGCCCCGCTTCGCCGTCGTCCCACGGAACCGTTTGTTGGTAGCGCCGCAGCGCAGACGCGAGGTCTTTCAGATCGGTGCGCGAGAGCTCGCGAACATCGTCGTCTTCGATCAGCTGGAACTCGCCGCTGCCTTCCACGTACCGAACGTCGACTTCCCGGCTGCCGATGATGGCGCTGACGACGTGCTCGCCGCTGAAGGTGCCGCGCTCGTCTTGCACGGGCAACACCCTCGCGATGCGGGCCTCGTTGAAGGTTCGGCGCTTCTTCGGAAATCGCAGCTCGTCGGAGTCGGAATGCATGACCGGGTCGTTCAGATGATCGCCGTGGCTTCACACCAATCGCGTCATTGGGTGGACACCTCACGCCAATCGCACGTGAAAACCATCGCTTGCCGAAGGTTGTGAGCCTTCAACGCGCCGCGGAACCCACTTTTCGAGCCGGTGTCAGAACCGTCACTGCAGCGGCGGCCGGCCGTTGCGCGCTCAACCCCACGTCGAAGGAGTGTCCGCCCATGCCCGAGGCCAGCCCCCGTCCGTCTTCTGATGCCCTGCCAGGGAAGGTGTCGATCGCGTGGGGCTCGAGTCTGCTTGATGTTCGTCACCTGCCGCCCGGCACGCAGTGGGAGTTGAACGATCTGCGAGTCGAAGCCACCTCCGAAGGAACGCGGGTGATGGCGGGAGACGAGGTGCTGCTGGCTGCGGGAATCGGTGAGCGAGTCTCGAAGTCGCTGGGCGGGCTCGACGTCACCATCGAGCCTCCGTTCGCGATCGAGCGCGTGAAGCGCGACGGCGCCGATCTCGACGTTCGCTTCTTCAAGATCACCGCGATCTGCCTGATGGTCTTCTTCGCGCTCGTCGCGTCGTTCATCCTGACCCCGACCGACGGCATGATCGACGGCGACATCTTCGGCGGGCCGCCCGTGAAGCTCACCGTCGCGCTGCCGCCCGAGAAGACGATCATCAAGAAGAAGCCCGAGTTCGAGAAGAAGCCCGAGCCGCAGCAGAACGCGCAGCCGACGCTGCTCCAGCCGAAGTCGCCGGTCGACAAGACCCAGAAGAAGGCCGCCGATCAGAAGAAGGTGAACAACCTGATGGCGAGCCTCTTCGGTGGTGGTTTTGGTCGCGTGCTGGGCACGGGCTCGAACAACGCGATCGACTCGGCGCTCAACAACCTGGGCAACGGGAGCCAGGCGAGCGCAGACGGCCTCGCAGGCATGGACGCGCGTGGCGGTGGTCCTGGCGGTCCTCCTGGCGGTGGGCTGAGCATCGGCGGTATCGGTGGGCCGGGTCGACCGAACGGGTCACCGACGGGCTTCGGGCTCAACCCGAACAAGAAGAAGACGTTCGCGCCTGGTGATGGCCCGCGCGAGGTCATCGGCAACGGCCTCGACAAAGACGTGGTGATGTCGGTGATTCGTCGGCATCAGAGCGAGATCAAGTTCTGCTACGAGAAGGAGCTGCAGCAGAACGTGAAGCTCGCCGGGAAGATCGCCGTCACGTGGACGATCGACGCGACTGGAGCCATCTCCGACGCGCAGGTCGCCGAGTCGGGCATCGACAACTCCAACGTCGAGGCCTGCATGCTCGAGCGCATTCGCCGCTGGAAGTTCCCCGAGCCGAAGGGTGGCGGGGTCGTGGTGATCACGTTCCCCTGGGTGTTCCACGCGGCCGGCTCCGAGGAGTGATCACTCCTCTTCGTCGCCCCATCCCTCGTCCTCTTCCTCCTCATCGGCCTGCTCAGGCGCGCTCGCAGCGGCCTTTGCGATGTCGGTGAGGCGGGTGAGGCGGGCAGGCCCGAGCAGGTGCTTCGAGGCGAGGAAGCCGAGGAACGCCACCAGCGCGGCGCCCGCCTTCTCGAGCTCGTTGCTGGCGACCGAGCGGCTGAGCGCATCGACGGCGTCATCCACGTGCTCGGCGGCGATGGGTTGAGGGCCGTCGCTCCACGACGACTCGAGGAGCGCTTCGGCGACGGCGACCCGCAGCGGGCGCTCATTCGCGTCGACCTGCTTCACGAACTCGTCGACCCACGCCTCGACCGCGTCGGTGTCGACCTTCGCCAGCGCCACGAGCGAGTCGAGCGTCTCTGAGAGGAAGGCCGTGTCGAAGTCGTCTGGGTCGTCAGGCCACGCGAACCCCTCATCGAGCACCGACTGCTGCACGAGCGAGAGGCCCTCCTGCTCGGTTCCTCC
>JBEOKA010000255.1:0-50679 GCA_040275325.1 Myxococcaceae bacterium
GCTCTGGAGCGCGGCGTTGAACTCACCCGACCACCCTTCCGCGACAGAGGGCTTCAGCTTCGCGAGGTCGACCTTCTTCGGCTTGTCCTTCGCGAGGGCGAAGGTGGCCGCGAGGGAGAAGCAGAGCACTGCGCCGAGGGTTCGTTTCATGGTGGGCTCCAGATGAGGGGTGAAGGTCACTCACCGCCCCGACGGCGCGGCACCCTCTGGTTTTGCGCGGCGCTGCTCGTGCTGGCCGGCTGCCGACGAAGCTCCGCGGCGACGCTGGAGTGCGCGAGCTGTCACGCCGCGCAGGTCGAACGGCTCGCGCGCTCGACGCACGCGAAGGGCCAGGCCGTCGCGACCGCGCGCACGGTGCCTGAGGGCAGCGTCGGCGAGTTCCAGGTGCGGCACCACGACGGCGGGGTGCTCGTGCGGTGGAGCGGCGGTGAAGGTCGCGCGCACTTCACCATCGGCGTCGACCCCATCGCGCAGCTCGCGGTCGAGGTGAACGGCCGGCTGCAGGTGCCTCCGATGGGGTGGCTCGGCGATGGTGGGTGGGTGCGCGTTCCCACGCCCGAGGGCGACGCGTTCGACTGGAGAACGCCCGCCTTCAACTGGAACTCGAGCTGCGCGCCCTGCCACGCGACGAACTTCACGCTCGGGCTCGACGACGCCGGCGTCTCGCACAGCACGTGGAGTGCGCTGGCCGTCTCGTGTCGCGCGTGTCACGCCGACGAGGCAGGTCACGCGAAGTGGCTCGCCGAGGGGAAACCGCCGTCGGACACTGCTGGCTTCGCGTTCTCGCTGAAGCAGCGCGCGGTGTTCTCCTTCGCCGACGGTGGCGCCATCGCCCGAACGACGCCGACGCCCGATGTGCAGCTCGAGGTGTGTGCGGCGTGTCACTCCCGCCGCCGCGCGCTCACCGATGACGGACAGACGAGCGCGAACTTCTTCGACCGCTTCGAGCCGGGGCTGCTCACCGAGGGCGTGTATTCACCTGCGGGCGAGGTCGTCGACGAGGTCTACGAGACCGGTTCCTTCCTGATGAGCCGCATGCAGCGCGCCGGCGTTCGCTGCAGCGACTGTCACGACGCGCACTCGGGAGCGCTGCGCGCCGAAGGGAACGCGCTGTGCGCTCGCTGCCATCGCGCCGAGGTGTTCGATGCGCCGGCCCATCACCGCCACCCGGGCTCGAGGTGCATCGACTGCCACATGCCGCCGACGACGTTCCTCGGCGTCGACGTGCGACATGATCACTCGCTCCGTCGCCCGACGGCTTCGGTCTGTGCGCGCTGTCATGCTGGGAAGCGCGGGCTTTCGCTTCGTGATGACGGAGCCGCGTTCGAGGCCGCGTTCGCCGAGCGGGTCGACGCTCCGGCCAGGCTCCGCGCGCTGATCAACGATTCGAGCACCTCTTCCTTCGAGCGCGCCTCTGCGCTCGCGTTGCTTGGTGGCACCGTCGCATCGGGTGACGACTGGACCCGCTACGGCATCGCGCGGGGGCTCTCGCTGCTGCCACTTGCCGAGCGCGAACGACTCGGCCGCCCACTGCTGGCTGACTCTCGTCGCGCCATTCGGGTGCAAGCCGCGCGCGCGCTGGGAGAACGAACCCCGGAGCTCGAGACCGCCGAACGGGTGAACGGACTTCGGGGAGAGTCGTGGCTCAACCGCGGCGAGTTCGAGACCGGACTGAAGGCAGACCCGACGTACGTACCGCTGGTGATCAACCTGGCTGATCAACGACGCGCACAGGCCGTCGAGCTGCTCACCCCACCCGCGTCACGCCCGGGGCCGTGGCAGACGAGCGCGGCGTACGCGCTGGGCCTCGCGCACTGGCGGGCGAAGAACCGCGAGGCCGCACACGCCGCCTTCACGCTCGCCGCCACCGATGGAAGAGCAGAACACCTGGTCGCCTGGTGTCTCTCGTCGCGTCAGCTGCACGGCTCCGCGAAGGGCTGGAGCACGTGGCAGGGCGCGCTCGAGCGCCACCCCGGCATGGCCGCGCTGCTCGACCTCGGAGACGCCTGGGCGCGAGAGGACCACGACGAAGCGCGGCTCGCTGAAGTCTTGCGTGAGCGACGTCGCTTCAGCCCGTGAAGCGCGTATCTCCCGAACGCTGAACGTGTCATGGGCCCCGCATGGGCCTGCCGAACACCGCCGAGCGCCGCATCGCGCTCTTCATCGACTTCGAGAACCTCGTCACCAACACGGGCTTCACTGCCGCCAACTTCGACCTGCAACCCTCGCTCGACCGCTTGCTCGAGCAGGGCAAGGTCATCTTCCGTCGCGCGTACTGCGACTGGTCGCGCTTCCACGACGCGAAAGCGCACCTGCACCAACTGGGCGTCGAGCTCGTCGACGTGCCCCCCTCGACGCGCGCCGGGAAGAACGCCGCCGACATGCGCCTCGTCATCGACGCGCTCGAGCTCTGCTACGCGCGCGAGCACATCAACACCTACGTCATCGCGTCGGGTGACAGCGACTTCGTGCCGCTCGCCGCCAAGCTGCGCGAGAACGACCGCTACGTCATCGGCATCGGCGTGAAGCAGGCCACCTCGCCGATGTTCGTGAAGGCGTGCGACGAGTTCATGTACCTCGAGGGCTCTTCACGAGACCGCGAGCGTGACCGTGACCGCGACGACCACCGCAAGCCGCGCAGCACCGAGGGCGCGACGAGCACGGGGGCTCCGGCGGCGAAGCGGCGCGTCGAGATTCCCGGCGTCGTGCGCCAGGTCGTCGCCTCGCTGCTCGCCCGCGCGACCGGCCCGCTCAACCCGTCGTTCATCAAAGAAGCGCTCGTGCGCAAGAAGCCCGACTTCGACGAGCGCGACTACGGCTTCTCGTCCTTCAGCCGCCTGCTCGAGGCGATGGAGAAGGAGGGCCTGCTCACCCGCATTCAGCAGGGCCGCCAGACGTACGTGACGTCGAAAGACGGCGCGCCCGAGCCACGGGCCGATGAGCCCGAGGTTCGTGACGCTGCGCCGCGCTCCGAGGAGTCAGCCGAGCCGCCGCCGCGCGCCCCCATCGCAAGGGTCGAAGAAGAGTCGATTCCCGACCCTGACGAAGAGGGCTGAGCCAGATGCGTGACGTCCGCGCTCGCCTCACTGATCCACCGCGTCCCGACCGTTTGAGAAGGAGCGCAATTTCAGCGTTGTCGTGACCGCGGTCAGCTCGACAAGCGAATAAGTTTCAAATCAACTCACAAAGAACCGTATAAGAATTGCTTGGCTCTCACGAATTCACTCGGAGGGAGCACCATGCGCATTCGGCTCTTTGTCTTCGCGACCGTTGCCGTGCAGGCCTGTTCACCATCGACCGCGCCGCCGGAGAAGCAGTGTGCAGACTTCTGCGGCGCAGGCGCCGTGTGCCTCGACGGCACCTGCGTGCCGCTCAAATGCGAGCCCGCCTGTGGTGCAGGGCAGGCGTGCGAGAACGGCAGCTGCCGCCCTGTTCCGGCCATCACCTGCCAGCCCGCCTGCGGCCCCTGCTCGAGCTGTGACTCGACGGGTGCGACACCGGTGTGCGTGGACCTCTGCGGCACGGGGACGACCTGCAACACGATGACGAAGCAGTGCGAGCCGCGGGCGTGCGTGCCGGCCTGCGGGCCGGGCACAGCCTGTCAGAACGGCGTCTGTACACCGGTGCCTCCGCTCCAGTGCACGCCAGCCTGCGGCCCCGGCACTGCGTGTCAGAACGGCGTCTGTACACCGGTGCCTCCGCTCCAGTGCACGCCTGCCTGCGGACCCGGCACTGCGTGTCAGAACGGCGTCTGTACGCCGGTGCCTCAGGTGCAGTGCAGCCCGGCCTGCGGCCCGTGCGAGGTCTGCAACACGATGGGCGCTGCACCTGTCTGCCAGTCGACCTGTGGGGCCGGCTCAGCCTGCGACACCACCCGCAACCTCTGCGTCTCCGTCGCGGAGCTGCACGCGAACGCGGCTCAGCTTCGCGGCCCATTCGCCTCGGGCTACGCGGTCACCGCCCAGTGCGTTGCCTGCCATCAGCGACAGGCAGCCGACTTCATGGCGACCGTTCACTGGACGTGGCGAGGGCCGACGCCACAGCTCTTCTCCATCACCAACCCGACCCAGGCCCGCAACCCGGGCACGCTGGGCAAGAGCACCCTCATCAACAACTTCTGTGTCGCGACGGCCAGCAACGACAAGCGCTGCGACCAGTGCCACGCCGGCTATGGAGGCGACCCCGACCCCGCCCGCCCGCAGAAGTCGGCTCGCGCGTACAGCGTGTTCGACGCTGTCGACGCCGGTGCCGACTCGTCGATTCCACTCGCCAATCGCGTCGACTGCCTCGTGTGCCACAGCGACCCGACCGCCGGCTACTCGAAGGACCCGAAGAACTTCGGGAACCCTGCCGCGACGTCGAACCTCGCGTTGGCTGCGCAGATGATCATCAAGCCGACGCGGACGAACTGCGGCGCGTGTCACTTCTTCGCCGGAGGTGGCGACAACGTGAAGTTGATGGGCAGCTCGCTGAAGAACCCGCCCGTCGCCATCGACGTGCACATGGGCCGCGGCATGGACTGCGCCGACTGCCATGCGCAATCGGGCCATCGCTTCAAGGGCGCGGGGGTGCACGTGCCGGTCAACAACGGCCGGGTGCAATGCACCGACTGCCACGGCGCCTCGCCGCACACAGGCAGGGTGCAATCGACGGGAGAGCAGCTCGACAGCCACACCGCCAAGCTCGCCTGCCAGACGTGTCACATTCCCCGCTTCAGCCGCGGCCAGTTCGGCAAGACGAGCTGGGACTGGTCGACGACGGGCAACAACAGCCTCGGCGTCGCGGGGGTGGTGACGACGAAGGTGAACGACCTCGGCGCGCCAGACCCGGCGGGAACGCCCGTCACGACCTACGACTTCATCAAGGGCACGTTCGTCTGGCAGCGCAACATCGCGCCTGCCTATGCGTGGTCGAACGGAACGACGGTGCACATGACGACGACCGACAAGCTCGACCTCACGATGCTGGGTCTGGGCAGCGACGACGCGTCACGCATCAACCTCGGCTCGCCGCTCGGCGCGAGAACCGACCCCGCCTCGAAGATCGCCCCCTACAAGCTCATGCGCGGTCGCCAGGGCGTCTTCATCGACGGCCCTGACAGCTTCGTCCTCGCGCAGAACGTCTTCGGGCCGAACAGTCTCTGGGGCGTGCTCCAGGCTCCCGGCTACGCCTTCACCGACCAGGCGACGATGGACTCGTTGTGGAGCTCGGTGTTCAGCCGCGGAGCGGTCGCTGCAGCTCAGGTCCCCGCGGGGACGACGCTCACGAAGTTCAGCGCCGGCACTGGGCGTGGCTGGGACTGGCGAAACACGAAGCTGTACCTCGACCTGAACCACGAGGTGGCGCCGAAGAGCCAGGCGCTGGGCGCGGCGGGGGCCTGCACCGACTGTCACAGCGCCACGCCGAAGCTCCCGCTCTGCGAGCTCTACGCCGGAGCAACCCAGAAGCCGTGGGGCGTGACCTGCCCGCCCTGACAATCACAGGAAGCGCAGCCCAGGCAGCGCGGCGACTGGTGACCTCGTCGCGCTGCCTCTCTTCGTCGGCGGGTTGACGTGGCTCACGACATGCGGCTCCCATGGCACCGATTCCACTCGGGCCTCCACGGAGCGCTGACATCCTCCGCGCCCTACCCGCCGCCGAAGGAGCCTGCATGCCCACGTCGTCGTCGCTTCGCCGAGTTCTCACGTCCTCGCTGCTCTGGTGCGCTCCGGCGCTCGCGGCCGAGGCCCTCTACGAAATCAACGACCCGCCCGTCACCTCGGTGAAGGCGCTCGACGACAAGCGACTCGACCAGGTCATCGCGAACGAGCTCAAGGCGAAGAACGTCACCGCGAAGAACGCAGCGACGGGCGCGACCGGTGTCGAGGGGCTGAGCCGTGAGGTGAAGCAGGCGCTGCTGATGACGGTCTCGATGAAGCCCGGCTCGGAGCAGGACCTCATGGTCGAGTCGGCGGGCGGCAAGTACACGCCCATTCAGGTGCTGTGGGACGACGCCACGCTGGTCTACTCCGTCGGCACGCCGCGCGCGGTCTACGGCGCCGGGCCCTCGAAGGAGGAGCTGCAGAAGAAGTACGGCGTCGGCGCGTTCGTCGACGACGGCGCCACGTGGGACAGCGACCTGCTGTACTCGGTCGACCTCGCGCTCTCGAAGCTCACCAAAGACGAGCTCGCCCTCATCGCGGGCACGCCGTTTCACCGGCTGCCGAAGGACCCGAAGGGCGGCGCAGAGCGCAAGCTGGCCGTGTACCGGCAGGACTCGACGCTCCCGCAGCCCCGCTTCGAGGTCTACGACGCCGCGAAAGACGTCGACCGCGTGCGCTTCTGCGGCACCGTCGACGCGCCTTTCACGCAGTCGGCGGCCATGGTGATGCACGAAGCCGCGCACGCGCTGTCACGCGCCACGTCGGGCGACCAGATGGAGGCGATGAAGACGGCCCGCAAAGCGCTCGAAGACGCCACCACCGCCTTCAACGAGGGCCAGAAGAAGTACAACGCCGACCGCGCCGAGTACGCGAAGTCGAAGGACCCCGAGCTCAAGAAGTCGCTCGAGGCGCGCGCGGCAGCGACGAAGGACGACGTCGCGAAGGTGAAGGCGCTGCAGAAGACCTGGCAGGACCTGCAGAGCGCCACCCAGAAGGGCCTGCAGCAGAGCCCGAGCGAGACCGCCTTTCTTCAGAAGCTGCCGCTCAACAAAGCGCCGACGCCCTACGCGCGCACGCTGCCCTCCGAGGCCTTCGCCGAGTCGTACCGATTGTGGAAGCTCGACCGTGCTGCGCTCGACCGCGCCGCGCCCGGCATCTCGGCCTGGTTCGACTCGCCCGAGTTCACCGACACCCTGAAGAAGAAGTGAGCGCGGGTCAGTTCTGCAGCCAGCACTCGGGCTGCTTCGGCTGCGGCGTGATGGCGAACGTCGCGCGGTCGACGCTCACCTCGTAGACGAGCACCGAGTTGCTGGAGCGGAAGCTGTCGAGCTGCTCCTTGCGCCCCTCGAGGCACTCTCCCTCGCACGGCAGCTTCGCCACCTGCGCCTGAAACTCGGCCAGCCACTTCGCGTAGCCCTTCTGACAGAGCGGCAGCAGGTTCTGCTTCGTGTTCGTGAGCGCCATCGCCTTCGTCGCACAGGTCGCGTCCGTCGAGGCGTTGCAGTCGAGTGAGACGAGCCGCCGGTAGCGCAGCGCGCCCTTCACGCTCGACATCGCGCCGACCCGTGCGTCCTCGAGCACCTGCTTGCCGCTCGTCGCGTCGTAGACCGCGAAGCCCACGCCGCCGTTCCAGCCGTCGTCGCCGTCGAAGATGACGAGGGCTCCGAAGACGCCCGCGAAGTAGCCGCTCCAGTCGTCGAGCACCCGCTCGGAGGCTGCGAGCGCCTCTTCACACGCGGGCGCCAGGCCCTCGAACCGCACGAACGAGAGCCGCGCGGCGCCCTTCTCGTGCGCGTCGACCTGCTTCACGAGCAGCTTCGGGTACCGCCAGCAGGTGAGCGTGCGGTTCTGCTCGAGCGGCTTCGTCTCGACCTTCGTGGGAGTGTCGAACGCAACGAGCGTGATGAGCACGAAGCTGGTGAGCACGCGCGCAGACTACTACTGCGGGTCGTGGTGTGGTCTCGCGGCTCATGATGTCGCTCGCCCTCACGCTCGCGCTGACCGCCGCGCCCGCCGTCGACCACGACGACTGGTCGCCGAACGCCACCCGCCGCCACGCCGGAGCCCTCATCGGCGCCGTGCTCGGTGCTGGGCTGCCACTGCTCGCCTTGCCGCTGCTCGACGCGAGGTGCGTGCCCACCTTTGCCTGCCTCACCGACATGCACCCCGTGCTCTTCACCACCTCGGCGATGCTGGTCAGCGTCGGCCTCACGCTGGGGCACGGGCTGGGCGACGGAAGCGCTCCCTCGTTCGGCGCGGCGGCCATCGGCGCCGTCGTCGGCTCGCTCGTGAACCTCGGCTGGCTGGCGATGATGGGCAGCACGACGAACGTCGAGAGCCGCGAGGCGGCCGCCCTGCTGATGGTGGCGACGGTGCCCATCACCATCGCGCTGCAGCTGCTGTCGCTCGAGTTCAGGCACGAGGCCCTCTCGCAGCGCCCGGCGGCGGCCGTTCCCTGGAAGCGCTTCGGCGCGGCGGTGGGAGCGACGGCGCTCACGGCAGCCGCAGGCGTGCTCTCGGGCCTGCTGATGGGGCTGCTCTTCCTGCCCTCGAACCTGAACGTCTTCATTCCCGTCGGGCTCGCGTTGAGCGTGCCCCTCGCGCCGCTCTCGGCGGTCGCTGCGCATCGCGCCTTCGGTGGGCGTGGCGGCTTCGGAGCGGCCTACCTCGGCATGCTGGCCGCGGGCGTGGTGGGCGTCGTCATCGCGCTCGTGGCCACAGGCGCCAACGCGACGGTGCCCTTCACGAACCAGAACTTCTTCGCCGCCATGCAGAGCACGACCGCCGGGTTTGGCGTCGCAGGTATCGCCATCGCCGCTCTGGCGGGCTCGGCCATCGCGCTCGAGCTGAGCCACGCCTCACAAGAAGACGAGCAGCCGCTGCAGAAGCCCGTCGAGGTTCAGCTCAGCTTCGCGCCAATGCCGAACGGTGGAGCCGCGGTGCTCGCCGGCCGCTGGTGACGGCTTACCGCTGGACGACCTCCATCAGCTTCGGGAACGACGCGTACAACGTCTCGATGCTCGGCATCACGAAGAGGCGCTTCTGCATCTGGTCGATGCGGAACTCCTGCGCGCAGATGCGCTCGACGTCGAAGGGCACCACCTCGGGTTCACCCGACAGCGCGTAGACGCACTCGCCGATGCTCGAGGCGATGCCGGCGCCGAAGATGCGACGGCCCACGGGCAGGTCGACGAGGCCGAACTCGATGGTGAACCAGAAGTAGCGCTCGAGGCGGCGCAGGCGCTCGGCGTCATCGAGGAACCGGCACGCGAACTCACCGTAGCGGTGGCAGTAGTCGGCGTAGGCCTGGTCGGCGAAGAACGGAATGTGCCCGTACAGGTCGTGAATGATGTCGGGCTCGGGCGTGTAGTTGAGGTCCTTCTGGTCGCGCACGAAGTTGCCGATGGGAAACTTCTTGTCTTTGAGCAGCGTGTAGAAGCCGCGGCCGTCTTCGAGGCCCTTCACGTAGACGCCCTGCCAGCCCGTCAGCGCCAGCAGCTTCGCGTTCACGTCTTCGAGCGCCGGCACGCTGTCGCCATCCATTCCCAGGGCGACGAGGCCCTTCTGGAACATGGGTACGAGCTGCTCGGTTCGTCGGGGGCGCTGCGTCTTCACCACGGCGCTCCACGTCGCGTTCTCGGCTTCGTTGAACAGCCGGCGGGTCGACATGAACGGGCTGGAGGGCGTGGCAGGCGCGGCTTGCAGCATGGCGGAGGACCCCGAAGAGCAGAGAGAAGCGCCGACGCTAGGTGAGCCGCGGCCCAGCGTGAAAGTGACGAAGATTGGTCAGTCTTTGTCAGCGGTGCGCACACCCACTCACTGCTGCAGGCACATGAGCCGCAGCGCGTTCGAGCAGTCGAAGGTGCCCGCCCCACCGAAGGCGTGTGACACCTCGCTGTCGTTCATCACGCCCACGTTCGCCGAGTCGTTCACCGACGACGACATCCAGTTCTGGCAGGTGTTCGACGGCGCGCCCTGGAAGAGCAGATTGGTGGAGCCGCTCCACGTGAAGTCGGTGCCGTACGCGCGCGCGGGCGTGACGTTGAGCGTCGCCGTCCAGAACGGGTCGATGAAGAAGCTGTTCGCCGTTGGCGCGAGCGACACGTTGTCGATGCGCACCCACGGCGCCCCCATGACGTTGAAGCGGGTCGCGGCGCTGACGCCCTGCGGGGTGAGCAGCGCGAGGTAGGAGCCCGGCAGGTTGGCGGCGCCTGCTTCGGCGTTGCAGAGCGCATCGGCCGACGCGATGCCACCACCTGGTGTCCACGTTGCGGTCGTGACGAAGGTGCGGCGGAACATGCCCGGCACCGAGACCTTCACCGACGCCGGCGCATCGACACCGAAGCAGTACAGGCGCTGCTGACTGCCGCACGGCGCGAAGGCCCCTGTCGTCCACCCGGTGGTGCTGAGGCTGGTGAAGCCCGCGCCCGCGGGGATCTGGTCGACGTTCGAGGTCCAGTCGCTGCAGGTGCTGACGCCGCCATTCAACGTGCCTTCGCCGAGCGTCGAGGTGAACGCCTTCGTCGCGAAGACGTCGGTGCCGAACTCGTCGAGGCGCAACGGGTACAGGATACGGCCGGCCACGAGGTCGGCCTGCGAGTTGGCGAAGGGCAACCCGTCGGGCCGAATCCACCCCGAGGCCGTGCCGAGCCGCGAGAGCGCGTTCGTCGTCGAGGTCGACAACCACGCCTTGAAGGTTCCGGGCAGCCCACCGGCGAGGGCGCGCTGCGCACAGATGGAGTCGGCGCCGCCGAGGCCGCCCATGTTCGCGCTGACGGGCATCGAGGTGGTGAAGACGTAGTTGGGCAACACGAAGACGGCGCCAACCGAGACGGGCGCGTTGACGAGCACGCTGCAGGGCCCGGTGCCGGTGCAGGCGCCTGTCCACCCCGCGAACGTGGAGCCCGGGTCGGCGGTCGCCGTGAAGGTGACGGTCGTGCCGCCCACGATGTCGGCGCTGCACATGGCCCCGCAGATGATGCTGGCAGGAACGGTGGTGACGGCGCCGGTGCCACTGCCGCTCTTGCTGACGGTGACGGGGAAGGTGACGGCGTTGAACGTCGCGGTGACGGTGCGCGCGCTGCTCATGGTGACGGTGCAGGGGCCCGTGCCCGTGCAGGCGCCGCTCCAGCCCGCGAACGTCGAGAGCGGGTCTTCGGCCGCGGTGAGCACGACTGGCGTGTTGGTGTCGTAGTTCGCGTTGCAGGTGGCGCCGCAGGCGATGCCACCAGGAGCGGAGGTGACGGTGCCCGTGCCGGTGCCGGCCTTCAGCACCTGAAGCGCGACCTGATTCCGCGTGAAGTTGGCCGCGACGGTGCGCGCCACGTTCATGCTGACGGTGCAGGTGCCGGTGCCGGAGCACCCCTCGCCGCTCCAGCCGGTGAACGTCGACGACGAGTCCTGCACGGCGGTGAGCACGACCGTCTGCGTGACGTCGAACAGGGCCGAGCAGCTCGCGCCGCAGGTGATGGCGCCGGGGCTCGACGTGACGGTGCCCGTGCCGGTGCCGGTCTTCAGCACCTGCAGCTGAGCCTGCGCGACGTTGAAGGTCGCCGTCACCGAGCGCGCGGCCGAGAGCGTGACGACGCAGGAGCCAGTGCCCGTGCAGGCGCCGCTCCACCCGCCGAAGGTCGAGGTGCCCCCGGGCGTGGCGGTGAGCGTGACGACGGTGTCGGCGTCGTAGCTCGCGTTGCAGGTGGCGCCGCAGTTGATGCCCGAAGGCAGCGAGGTGACGGTTCCCGTGCCGGAGCCCGCCCTCGAGACCGCCAACGTGTATTGGGTGCGCGTGAAGGTGGCCGTCACGGTCGTCGCGGCAGCCAGGGTGACGACGCAGGAGCCAGTGCCGCTGCAGCCACCGCCGCTCCAGCCCGCGAAGGTCGACGTCGGGCCCTGCGCGGCCGTCAACGTGACGACGGCGCCCTCGACGAAGTTGGCTGCGCAGGTGGCGCCGCACGCGATGCCGGCGGGACTCGAGGTGACGGTGCCGCTGCCAGACCCGGTCCGCACGATGGTGAGCGCGACGAGCGTGGGCTCGAACGTCGCCGTGACGGTCGTCGCCGCGGCCAGGCTGACGGCGCACGTGCCGGTGCCCGTGCAGCCCCCGCCGCTCCACCCCGTGAAGGTGGAGCCCGAGCCCGCGGTCGCCGTCAACGCCACGACGCTGCCGTCATCGAAGGGCGCAGCGCAGGTGGCGCCGCACGAGATGCCCGCGGGAGCCGAGACGACGGTGCCGCTGCCAGTGCCCGCCTTCACGACGGTGAGCGTGCGTTGCGTGCGCGCGAAGGTGGCGATGACGCTGAGGGCGCTCGTCATCGTGACGGCGCAGGTGCCCGTGCCTGGGCAGCTGATGCCGGGGCCACTCCAGCCCGTGAAGGTCGAGCTGGAAGATGACGCCACCGCCGTGAGCACGACCACACCGCCGTGGTCGAAGTCGGCCGAGCAGGTGGCGCCGCAGTTGATGCCGGTGGGAGAAGAGGTGACCGAGCCTGCGCCCGCGCCCGCCTTCGCGACCGAGAGGGCGTAGCGATTCATCGTGAACGTCGCGGTGACCGACGCCGCCGCGGCGAGCGTGACGGTGCAGTCTCCCGTGCCGGGGCAGCTGATGCCCGGGCCGCTCCAGCCCGCGAAGGTGGAGCCGCTCGCAGGCGACGCAGTGAGCGTGACGACACTGCCGAGGTCGAAACTGCTCACGCACGTGGCGCCGCACGAGAGGCCGGCCGGTGAAGACGTCACCGTGCCCGCGCCGGTGCCTGCCTTCGCCACGGTGAGCGGCGCGGTGCTTCGGGTGAAGGTGGCGGTGACGGTGGTGGCCGAGGTGACGTCGACGACACAGGCGTTGGTGCCGGTGCAGGCGCCGCTCCAGCCGGCGAAGGAGGAGGTCTGGTCGGACGCCGCGGTCAACGTGATGCGGTCTCCGTGGAAGAGCTGCGTCGCACACGTATTGCCGCACGAGATGCCGGCAGGCACCGAGGTGACGGTGCCGCCGCCAGTGCCGGCGCGAATGACGCTGAAGGCGTACTGCACGCGGTCGAAGTTCGCCGAAACGGCGGTGGCCGCAGTGAGGGTGACGGTGCAGGGCGCGGTGCCGGTGCAGCTCCCGCCGCTCCAGCCCGTGAAGGTGGAGCCGGTCGCCGCGCTCGCCGTGAGCGTCACCATCGCGCCCGCGTCGTAGCTGGCCGAGCACGTGGCGCCGCACGAGATGCCACCGGGGCTCGAGGTGACGGTGCCAGTACCCGCGCCAGTGCGCATGACGCTCAGCGAGAGCTGCTGCCGGTTGAAGGTGGCCGTCACGTTGCGCGCGGCCGACATGGTGACGACGCATGAGCCAGTGCCGGTGCAGGCGCCGCTCCAGCCGGCGAACGTCGAGGTCGAGTCAGGCATCGCGACGAGCGACACCATCGCGCCCCGGTCCCACGACGTCGTGCACGTCATGCCGCACGAGACGCCCGGCGGGTTCGACGAGACGGTGCCGCCGCCTGTGCCGGCCTTCGAGACCGTGAGAAGAGACGTGTCTCGGGTGAACGTCGCGCCGACCGCCGCGGCCATCGTCGCCGGCACCACGCACGCGCCGCTGCCCATGCACGCGCCCGTCCACCCGGTGAAGGTGGAGCCCGGCATCGCGCTCGGCGTCAACGTCACCATCGTGCCGAACGGGAAGGTGGCTGAGCACGTCGCGCCACAGTCGATGCCGGCAGGTGAAGACGTGACGACGCCCGAGCCGGTGCCGAGCAGCATGACCGAGACCGACACCTGCTTGAGCTGGAACGTGGCGGTCACGGTCGAGGCGACCATCAGTGGAACGGTGCACGTCGTCATGCCGGAGCACGCGCCGCTCCAGCCCGTGAAGATGGACGATGCGTCGGGCGTGGCGGCGAGGGTGACGGTGGTGGCCGGAGGGAAGGAAGCCGTGCAGGTGGTGCCGCAGTCGATGCCCGTCGGCATGGAGCTGACGGTGCCTGAGCCCGAGCCTGCGCGGGTGACGGTGAGTGGAATCGGTGCGCCGGCGAAGGTGGCGACGACCTCGGTCGCGGCCGACAGCGTGACGGTGCAGGGGCCCGAGCCCATGCACGCGCCGCCCCAACCGAGGAACGCCGAGCCCGTGCCCGCGACGGCCGTGAGCGTCACCATGGTGCCGGTGGTGAAGGTGCTCATGCAGTCGGCGGTGCAGTCGATGCCCGCTGGCAGTGAGGTGACGCGGCCGCTGCCCACGCCAGAGAAGCGCACCGAGAGCGGCAGCGAGACGGTGGTGAACGTCGCGGTGACGCTGACGACCTCCTGCACGGTGATGGCGCAGGTGCTCATGCCCGAGCACGCGCCGCTCCAGCCCGCGAACGCAGAGCCCGAAGCCGGCATCGGCGTGAGCGTGACGACGGTGCCGGTCTCGTACATCGCGCTGCAGGTGGCTCCGCAGTCGATGCCCGACGGCATGGAGATGACGGAGCCGGTGCCGCCGCCAGCCTTCGTCACGTTCAGCGTGCCAGGCGCCTTCACGAAGGTGGCGGTGACGTTCTGTGCGTCGAGCGCAGTGAGCGTGCAGGTCGTGCTCGCGCCGGAGCACGCGCCGCTCCAGCCGGTGAACGTCGAGCCCGTCTCAGCCGTGGCCGTCAGCGTGACCGCGGTCTTCGTGTCGAAGGTCGTCGAGCAGCTGCTGCCGCAGTCGATGCCAGTTGGCGACGAGACGACCCGGCCGCTGCCGATGCCCGCCTTCGTGACGGTGAGGCGGTTCTCGTTGAACGTGGCCGTGATGACGGTGGGGCCGGGGACCGCCGTGTAGACTTCGCAGTCGAGCGAGTCGCGAACGAGCTCGGGCGGACACTCCGCGTAGTCCCACCGCACGAAGCGTGAGCCCGGTGCCGGCGTCGCCGTCAGCAGGTACGTGTTCTTGAAGTACGTCTCGAGCTTGCACTTCTCACCGCAGTCGAGCTCGCCCCTGCCGACGGGGCCGGGCATCGTCAGCAGCTTCGAGGTGACGGTGCCTGTGCCGGTGCCGTCCTTGCGCACCTCGAGCATCGTGTTGTCGTTGCAGGCCGCGGCCAGGCCGACGACGAGAACGGACGCAACAACTTGACGGCTGATCATGTCGAACTCCCCCGAAAACGAACGGGGCCCACGTACACCAAGCTGTGTCGTGCGTCGAACCAGAGCGGTGGTAGGAGCCGCTCGACATGCTCCCGTTCGGCCGACTCTCTGGAATCTTGCAGCCGCTGTTCTCCTTCCGCTCCGACGCTGACTCGGGCGTGGGTGACTTCGCGGCGCTCGACCCGTTCTTCGCGTGGATGCAGCGGGCGCAGCAGCGCATGTTGATGGTGCTGCCGTTGTTGCCGACGACGCCGGGCGACCCGAGCCCGTACTCGACGCGCAGCGCGTTCGGGTTGAACCCGCTCTTCATTCACCTCGAGTGGTTGCCCGAGGGCGTGACGTGGAGCGACGCCGAGAAGAAGCAGCTCGCAGAGGCGAAGGCGTCGGAGACGATTCGCTACGACCTGGTGTTTCCGCTGAAGACGGCGGCGCTCGAGCGGGCGTTCGGCGTGTTCGAGAAGGCGGGCCCGTCGGCGCGGCGCTCGGCGTTCGACCGTTTCTGCATGGAGCAGGAGCACTGGCTTTCGAACTACGCGCTGTACTCGGCGCTGAGCGAGGCGTTTTTGGCGAAGCCGTGGTGGGAGTGGCCGAAGGGGCTCGCGACGCGTGATGCGCAGGCGCTCGAGGTGGCGAAGAAGGAGCACGCGAAGCGCATTCGGTTTCACCAGTGGCTGCAGTGGGTGTGCGACGAGCAGTGGGCGCGCGTGCGGCAGCAGGCGAAGGCGCGACACATTCTCTTGTGCGGTGATGAGCCGTTCATCATCGGGCAGGACAGCGCTGACTGCTGGGCGAACGCGAAGTACCTGCGGCGTGACGCGCGGCTCGGTGTTCCTCCTGATGACTTCTCGGTCGATGGGCAGGACTGGGGCCTGCCGTGGTTCGACTTCGAGGCGATGGAGGCTGATGGAGACGGGTGGATCAAGGCGCGCGCGAAGGCGGCGGCGGCGACGTACGACACGCGGCGCATCGACCACGCGATTGGGTATTTCCGTCAGTACGTGCGTGACGCGCAGACGCCGAAGGGGCGCTTCGTGCCGGGTGATGAGCCGGCGCAGCAGCGGCGTGGCGAGCGCAACTTCCGCATTCTGTCCGACGGCACCAGCATCGTGGCGGAGGACCTCGGGGTGATTCCGCGCTTCGCCCGCGACACGTTGGCGAAGCTGGGCCTGCCCGGGTACCAGGTGATGCGGTGGAGCCGCGAAGACGGCATCTATCGCGACCCGCGGCACTACCCGGAAGTGTCGCTCGTCACGACGGGCACGCACGACACCGAGATGATGCGCACGTGGTGGGAATCAGCGCAGGCGTGGGAGCGCGAGACGGTGTGCCGCACGTGGCCTGAGCTGTGGCGGTTCAATCCTCCTCCGGCCGAGTTCAGCCCCGAGGTGCACGAGGCGTTGTTGCAGGCCGCGCTGAATTCGCAGAGCGCGTGGTGCATTTTGCCGTGGGGCGACGTGTTCGGTGAGTCGGAGCGGGTGAATACGCCTGGCACTGTTGGGCCGCACAACTGGGCGTACAGGATGAAGCCGTCGGTGGAGTCATTGGCCACGCGTGAAGACACGGTGCGGACTGCTGATTGGTTGGCAAGACTGACGCGCGAGTCGAAGCGCAGCTGAGAAGACTGTGACGGTCAAACGACTCGACAACATGAGCATCGTGGTCGCGAACCTCGACGCGGCCATCGACTTCTTCGTCGAGCTGGGCCTGACGCTCGAAGGCCGCATGCCCATCGAGGGTGATTGGGCCGGGCGCGTGACTGGCGTGCGAGACCAGCGCGTCGAGGTCGCCATGATGCGCACGCCTGATGGGCACGGCCGCCTCGAGCTCACGCGCTTCGATGCTCCGGCCATCGCGAGTGACCACCGCACCGCGCCCGTGAACTCGCTCGGCTACCTGCGGGTGATGTTCGCCGTCGACGACCTCGATGACACGCTCGCTCGTCTGACGAAGCGCGGAGCGACCGTGGTCGACGAAGTCGTCAACTACCAGGACGTTTACCGGCTCTGTTACCTCCGCGGGCCAGAGGGCCTGCTCATCGGCCTGGCCGAAGAGCTCACTGGCACATAGTTCATGGAGCTTGGCCTTCTCGTCGTGGTGGTGGTTGGCGGTGCAGTGGTGGCACTGCTCCTGCTCATGGCCGACGCTGGAGCCCTCAGCATGGTCTCGGGGCACATGCGCGTGTACTCGGTGGGCGTCGAGCTGGAGTTCGAGACGGAGGGCCCTGGTCGTGCCCACGGTGGTGACAGGCCGGCACGCTGGGCTATCTGCTGACGCGATGAATGACGCTCGCACGGTGAAGGGGTTCCTTGTTGGTCTGGTGGTCGCAGGCGCCGTCGCGTTCTTCGTCATCTCCTCGAAGCAGCCAGCCCCGGCTCCGGCTCCTGCGCCGGCGATGCCCCCGATGGCCGCACCGGCTTTCGCACCGCCTCAGCCCGCGCCCAGCCAGCCGGCGAGTCCGCGGGAAGCGGCCGACGAGCTCTTCAACGTGGCCATGATGGCGAGCGAGAAGAACGACCAGGCCACCCTCGCGCAGGCGCTTCCTCAGGCCATCGCAGCGTACCGAGCGCTCGGGTCGCTCGACGGAGACGCGACCTACCACCTCGCGGCCCTCGAGCTGACTGGCGGGCGCGACGCCGAAGCACGCGCGACCTGCGCAACGCTGCTCACGGCGAACCCGAACCACCTGCTGGCCCTGGGCATCTCGATGCAGGCGGCCGAGCGCGCAGGTGATGCGATGGCCAGGCGAGACTTCGCCGAGCGGCTGATGAAGGGCTACGACGCCGAGGCCGTGCGGCAGCTGCCTGAGTATCGCGACCACCAGCGCATGTTGCCGAACTACCGCGCCGACGCGATGGCGGCGCTGAAGTAGTCGGCGCTCGCAACGAACACGCCATCGGTGCGCCAGGTGACGCTGCCGCCGAGCGCGAACGTCAGCCTCACTTCGTGACGGCGCACTTCTCACCCGAGGCAGAGTTCAACACCCAGCCCGCGCTCGTCGAGAGGTAGGTCGCGCGGCAACCACACTTCTCGACGCCGTACTCGGTTTGGGCAATCAGCGTGATGTCAGCAGGATCGACCGAGCAGCCCAGCTCGAAGGAAGCCCGCTTCGACAGGCTCGCAAACATCGTCTCCCGCGCCGACTGGTTGCTGATGGTGGTGACACAACTCGAGAGGAGCGCGAGTGCAGCACAGAGCCGAAACATACGGGGCGATAGATCACTGCCCGCCATGCGGGGCAAGCACTCCAAGTCGGTACTCACGGCTTCTGCGCATCTCAGCGAACGCAGAACACGTCAGCGCCATCGGTACGCCAGGTGACGCTGCCGCCGAGCGGCTCGACCGTCGGCTGACGGCGCGGCAATGAGAACAGCGCGCAGGGCCAATCGACCGTCGTCATCGGGTTCGACACCGAGAGCGCCGGCGCGAACGTCAACGGCGCACTGGGCGGAGCGAGCCGAACCACTCCGACCTCGACCCCACGCGACATCACGCTCACCGTCAGCTGGCTCGCGTTCAGCTTCCGCGTGCCGTCGAGGCGGTACACACCAGGGCCGCTCGCGTTCACGCCAGCCTCCGCCGTCTCGGTGATGACGAAGCTGTGCGTCCCAGTGTCACCGTGCAGCCGGCCACGCGAATCCACCGAGCGCGGGAGCACTGGAACCGTGCGCGACGGCCCCGGGCGCGCGGGGAAGAACAGCTCGCTCGACGACGACTGCACACCGAGCGCTCCAGCGCGCGGGAACGAGAACGGCGTGCCCGTCAGCGCCGCCACCAGGGACGACGTGCCACCATCGGCCACGTAGCTCCGCACCTGCCGCAGCTGCGCCGAGGTCGCGACGACGAAGAGCGCGTCGGCTCCATCAGGGTCAGGCGCGAACGCGAGGCCGGCGTCGTGCACCACGCTCGTCATCGAAGGCGTCGAGGCCGGCGCCACCGTCAGCAGCTTCGTCGCCGCGCTCAGCGTGTAGACCTGCGTGCCGTCTCCCGACAGCGTCACCTCGGCGATGTCGGCGGCGGGCACGTCGACCGCGCCACTCGAGGTCACCACCTGCGGCGCTCCAGTCGCCGGCTTCACCAACAGCGCGTGGCCATCTCGGCTGAGCTGCGCGAGCGTCGCGCCAGCCTGCACGCTCAACACGGTCTGCAGGTCGGGCACTGCGTAGAGCGTCACACCGCCCGTCGTCTCGACCGCCACTCGCGCGCCGTCGCGGGAGAACATCGGCCGCCGGTTCGGCGACGCGGCTCCACCGTCGATGGTGGTGAGCCTCGCCGTCGTGGTGTCGAAGAGGCTGATCAACCGCTCTCCTCTCGCGACCACCTGCCGCCCCGATGGCGAGCCGAAGAGTGACGCCGTGCTGTCAGCGAGCGTGAAGAGCGTGTCGACCTGAAGCCCGCCGTCGCTCGCATCACGCACCGCGCGCACCACCAGCCCACCGTCATCGGCCACAAGCGGCACCGCCATGCCCTCGGCCAGCGCCACGCCGTCGACGAGCGAAGGAGCACCTCCCAGCAACACGCCGCGCACGAGCTGCACCTCGCCGAGGTCAGCGGTGATGCCCTCTGCCGGCGACTCGAACTCGAACGTGCGTGACGCGTAGCCAATCGCTCCGACCGTGAGCGCGACGCGGGTGCGCACGGGCAACGACACGAAGGTGCGCACGCCAGACGCGCTGGTGACGGCCGGCAACACGTCGCCCGACGGCACCGCTCTGAGCTCGAACGTGCCCTGCGCGAGTGAAGACTCCCCCGTCGCCACCGACAGCACCACGCCCGAGCGAGGGCCAAGGTTCGTGCTCACGTCATGCGGGTGCGCCACGCAGCGCGGACTTCCACTCGCCACCGAGAAGCACTGCTGTGTTGCGGAGCACGGCGTCGCACAGGTGCGCTCCGCCGTCGGCAGCGGCAGCCGCTCGAGCCAGGCCGTCGGGTACGTATCAACCGCGTTCACGCTCACCACCCACAGCTCGTCGGCGTCGGGAGCCACGCTCGCCACCTGCGAGACGACGCGCTGCTCACAATCGTCGGGCCCACCATCCACCACGCGGTCGCACGAGAAGTGCGGCCACTCGACGACGAAGTGCAGGCCCTGCAGCGCACCGCCGCTCCACCGCTCGAGGTTCGACAGCGCGCCCAGCTCGGCGTTCGTCATCAGCACGTCGGCCCGGCCAGGCAGTGGCAGCAGCCGCGCCACCGTCGTCGGCGTGAAGTTGAGGAAGCCGCGCTCCCACGCGCCGTCGACGAAGCGCCACAGCTCGGGGCCGAGCAGCACCGGAAAATCACGCAGGCTGCCCGAGAAGCTGTCACTCGCGAACGTCACGCTCGTGTTCTGCCCTGCGCGGTCACGACACACCGGCTGGCCCACGGCGAACGTCGGCAGCGTGAGGAGCCGGTCGCACACCTGCTGCGTCGTCGCGGTCGGCTCCAGCGTCACCACGTGAAAGGCGCGCGCGTCACCCGGGCCGAAGATGGCCTGCGCGCCTCGCGGCAGCTGGAGCAGCGCCGTCACCTCGCGCCAGGCGTTGCCGTTCGAGACCCACAGCGTCTGGTCGACCCCGCGCCCGAAGAGCCGGCCCTCGGCGCCCTCGACGAGCAGCGACAGCGCAACGCCTGGATCGGCGAAGGAGCTCCACGCGCCGTCGACGAAGTGGAGCACCGCGCGGCCCTGCACCAGCCACGCGCTCCCGGGGCTCGCGCCGGGGAAGAGCTCACCCAGCCGGTTGTCGGGAGGCGGCGTCACGTCAGAGAGCGCGCCGTCACGACCCACGCGGCGCCACCTCGGCGTCGGGTCGTTCACGGCAGGCCGCAGCTCGTCGTCGTACGTGCGGCTCACCACCGTCGCGAGCAGCGCACCGCCGCCACGCAGCGCCACCAGCTTCGTATTCATCGCTCCCGTGCGCGGCAGCTGCTCGAGCTTCGTGCCGAGGTGCGGCGGGTCGAGCGCGGGCACGCTCGCAGGCGCCACGTCGAGCACCGTCGAGCACGCGGCCGACGCGAGCAGCGCAGCCGTCACCAGCAGCCGGGCGCGGCTCATTCCGAGAACTCCGGCTCGGCCAGCACGCCCACCGAGCACCACAGCTTCGCCCCGTGCAGCGTCGACTCGGGCACCTCGAGGCAGTCATCAGGCTGCGGCACGCCCAGCGCCGTCTCGTTGCACAAGCGCGCCGGCGTCACCCGCAGGTGGTGAATGAAGAGGGGAAAGATGAGGCCCGTCACCGGCCCTGCGTCGATGTGCTCGGTCGACGGGTCGAGCAGTCGGTGGCCGCGCTCCACGTCGAGCACCACCGTCGTCGCCTGGCCATTGCCGTAGCGCAGCGGCGCCTCGACGATGAAGCGCCGGTCGGCTCTCGCGATGGGTGAGAGCGAGAGGGTCAGCGTGTCGAACGAGCTGCCTGGCTCGACGAAGGTGGTGTTCAGCGACGTGCCCTGAATGGTGATGAGCTGGCACAGCGTGTCGCGGGGCTGGAAGCGCGTGAAGACGCCCGAGGCCTGTCCGAAGGTCTGCGCTTCGGCCGGAGTGCGGGCCGAGCACCCCGCCAACGCCGCGAGCGCTCCGATGAGCAGCAACTGACGCATGCGCCACATTTTACCGCCCGGGCTGAGTCATCAGCCGTCAGAATGGACGCTCAGGTGCGGTTCGGTGCGTCAGCTCCTGATCATTCGCTGTGCGCGTGTGGCCGCACCGAGCTTGCTGACGAGGCCGGCAAGCCAGGGTCGCTCCGCCCCCGGCTCCCCGATGCCGGCAGCGTCTTGAAGGCTGAGGTGCCCGATGCCGGCCTGGTCGATGCTGGCCTGCCTGCCTGCGCGGTGTACCGAGCTCGGTTTTCAGGGGCGAGGGTCGTGACGCAAGAACAGGCGTGCGACGGAGATTACCTCTGCGTTCACTTCGCGCCGGATGCGGGAGGCATCGCCGAGCTGCTCCTCCGCTTTCCCTCGCTCGAGCAGCCCGCTCCGACGCCATGCATGGGCGGCTTTCACTGGCCACAGAATGTCGAGCTCTGTCCATCAGACTTCGGGGCCATGACCGACGCGGGCTGGCGAGAGCTGTGTGCACTCTCGGTCGATCCGCGGGTTCTCCGTGTCTTTCAGGGGTACTGGCTCTGAACCGGCGGCTCAGAGCGAGCACATCGCGACGGTGAAGCCCGTCAGGCCCGTTCCATTCGTCGAGACGTTCGAGACATTGCCGCCCGAGTCGTAGCTGATGCTGGCGCTCTGGTTCGGCGTCGCACCGGAGTAGCTGCGCGACCACGACTGCACTCGCCCCGTCGACGTGTACGTGAAGGACTCGCTCACGTTCTCGGTTGCTCCCGAGAAGTTTCGCGACCACGACTGAATTCGACCCGTCGAGGTGTACGTGAGCGACTCACTGACGTTCTGGGTGCGGCCCGAGAAGTTGCGTGAGAACGACTGCGGTCGGCCGGCCGGAGTGTACGTGAACGACTCGCTCACGTTCTCCATCGCCCCCGAGAAGTTGCGCGAGAACGACTGCACCTTGCCTCCGGGCGTGTAGGTGAAGCTCTCGCTCACGTTCTGCGTCGCGCCCGAGAAGTTCTTCGACCACGACTGCAGCTTCCCGCCGGGCGTGTACGTGAAGCTCTCGGTGTAGTTCTCCAGCGCGCCCGAGCCGGTGAACGACACGGTCTGCACGCGGCCACCCGACGTTCGCGAGATGCTCAGCGAGCCGTTGCCCGGGTTGATGATGGCGCGGCTCTCGAGGCAGGCGGCGTAGCGCTCGCGCAGGGCGCCGCGGTCGGCCGCGAGGGAATGGCTCACGGGCGTACACAGCCCGTTGGTCGTCAGCGTGCCGAACGGCGAGAGCGAGCGGTCGTCGAGGGCGTCGTACATCGCCATGCAGGGCGTCGGGTACGCCGTGCTGCCTCCATCCGCGGCACCACCGCCAGCGCCGCCCGAGGCGCCAGTGCCTCCACCCGAGCCGCCTGCTGAACTCGCGCCACCTGCGCTGCCACCCGCCGCACTGCCCCCCGCGGTGGACCCACCGCCGAATGGACCGCCGCCGCCAACTCCGGTCGTTCCACCCAGGCACGTGCCAGCGACGCAGCTCTCGGCGGCGCCACAGCTGCGGCAGGTCGACCCGCTGAAGCCGCACGCCGCCGCGCTGCCGCCGTTCTCACACGTCCCTGAGGAAGTGCAGCAGCCCGTGCAGTTCGCTGGAGAGCACGGAGGCGTCGACAGCGTTCCACAAGCACTGACGGCGGCGACGAGGAGAAGGACTGGGAGAAAGCGCACGGCCGGGCTCAGACCACAGGCCAGTCGGTCGCTTCAACCACCCTGCCGTGGGCGCGTCGCCATCACCACGTCGACCTCGTTGTCTGCATCGCATCTGGCGTCGCCTTTCGTGCGAGAAGCGCTCCCATGAAAGACAAGGTCGCGCTCGTCACCGGCGCCAACTCCGGCATCGGCTTCGAAATCGCGCGAGGCCTGCTCGCGAAGGGCGCGACGGTGGTGCTGGGCTGCCGCGACCTCAAGAAGGGTCACGAAGCCCGCGACGCGCTGGTGAAGGCGACGGGCAACGACGCCGCGGTGATGATGCAGGTCGACCTCGCGAACCTGGCGCGGCTGAGAAACTTCCTTCCCAGGTTCCTCGCGCGCTTCGAGCGGCTCGACTGGCTCGTGCACAACGCTGGCGTGTGGCCGCGCACGCGCCGGAAGACGGAAGACGGCTTCGAGCTCACCCTTGGCGTGAACCACCTGGGCCCGTTCTTCCTGACTGACGGGTTGATGCCGGTGCTGGTGCGCAGCGCTCCGGCGCGCGTCGTGGTGCTCACGTCATCGATGCACCGCGAGGGCACGTTCGACTTCGAAGACCCGCAGTTCAAGGTGCGCCAACACCACGGCGGCACCGCGTACGCGCAGTCGAAGCTGGCGAACGTGCTGTTCACCTTCGCGCTCGCGCGGCGGCTCGCTGGCCGGGGTGTCACCGTCAACGCCGTGCATCCCGGCGTGGTCGACACGGCGCTTCGTCGTGAAGCACCACCGAATGCACGCGAGCCGAAGCACCCGCTCACGCCCAAAGAAGGCGCCGTAGGGCCGCTCCACCTCGCGACGTCGCCCGCGCTCGCGAACGTCACCGGCGGCTACTTCGAAGGCACCGAGCAGCAGCCGGCGTCGGGCGCGGCCAACGACGTGAAGACCCAGGAGCGGCTGTGGGCGCTGTCGAGACAGCTGCTGAAGCTGCCGCCAGAAGCGTGAGATGACTCCATCAGCGGCGAACGACCGTCTCGAGCGAGCCGTTGCCGTCGCGGTCGGACTCGAACGTCGCCTGCGTCGAGCCGTTGCGCCGCGTGGTGGTGACGCGCTCGCTCAGCTCGCCGGTGGTGTTGCTGGCGCGCTCATAGACTTCACGCTCCCACGAGAGCGCGTTGCCGGTGGCGCCGTACTCGCGGTGGGTGTGGCTCCAGATGCGGCCGGTGTCCATCAGGCCGAAGAAGCGGTCGGCCTTCGTTCCGCTCACGAAGGTGTCGACCGGCCGGCCCTGCGCGTCGAGGAAGCTGAGCTCGCGGTAGGTCGCCGAGCCCTTCTTCGCTTCGATGAGCCGCGCGTCGGCGACGCCATCACCGTTCACGTCGTACTGGCGGTCGGTGTGCGGGCCACGGAAGGGGTCGTCGCCCTGCTCCTCCGACAGCACGCGGGCGTTCTGCACCTTCGAGAGAACATCCTGAAACGGGGCGCCGATGCGAGTGGTCATGCTCGATTGTCGAAGAGCGCCAACGGCGGCTTCATCGGCAGACTGTCAACGCGGCCCACCGATGGAGCGACGCCCTGGAACCAGAAACAACCGCGATTTCAAGAACCTGAACGACGCCGCGCGAAGCGGTGCGATTTCAATGCGACACCTGCGTGCGGCGGTCGTCGCTGCTTCAGTTCCCGTCCATCACGGCGATGAAGGTTCCATTTCGTCGCTCGAAGCGCGTCACGCCGGCGGCCGTCGCGAAGTTGAACGGGCGGCCCTTGAGCACCGAGTCGTAGAGCGCCCGCATGTGCGCGCCCTTCATGCCGCTGTGCAGGTAGTAGGCGTGGTTCACGTTGGCCGCGGAGACGTCGAAGTACTCGGCGTTCGTCGCGAGCGGCTGGCCGCCCACGCTCTTGCCCATTCTGGTGCCGCGCCCGACGCCGGCAGCCGAGAGCACGTTGTCGCCGTCGTTGACCGAGACGTACGTGGCGTGGCTCCACTGCGCGCGCGCGAGCCAGGCCGCGTGGCCCGATGAGGCCGACGCCGACGACTGGAACAGCACCGTCGCGAAGAGGTCGTTCGGCAGCGCCGCCATGTTTCGGGTCGCGGCCTCCTCGGTGACCAGGTTGCCCATGCTGTGTGAGAGGAGCGTGAAGGTGACGCCGCTCCACGTCGCGCCGCGGGTCGAGCGCTCCCACGCGAGCCGCCGCAGCACGTGGGCGAAGGCCAGCCCCGACGCCCTCGCTTCGTTCTCGGGAAACCCGATGGGGCAGCCCGTCGACGAGCCGGGCCAGCTGAACATCAGCACCGTCGCGCGCTGATCAGCCATCAACTCGGGAATCGCGTCACCCAGCGACTTCATCGGCTCCCCGCCGCCACCACAGGCGCGCCCGTGCACGTAGAGGATGACGTGGCGGGGCGCGGCGGCGGTGAGCGCGTGGTCGAGGGCGTCTCCGAGCCGGTCGACGGTGAACGACTGGCCGTCGGCCGTGTACAGCCGCGCGCCCGAGGTGAAGGGGCCGGGGTTGGGCCAGCGCATTCCCGCGTCAGTGATGAGGCCGGCATCGGGTCTCGACACTCCGGCATCGACACTCGGGAGTCCTGCATCGACCCCCGCGTCCTCCGACGGGGCACCAGCGTCGGCTTCACCTGCGTCGACGGCAACGCTCGCGTCTGGCCCTCCATCGGAGCCCATCGCGGTCGCCACTACGGCCTCCGGGACCGCAGGGCCACACGCACACGCGACGATGAGGAACACGGCGAGCACGTTCTTCATGCGCCGCGACAAAGCACGCTCCGGGCGACCTGACGCGTGAAGTGTCGTGCACACGCCGGCTCGAGATTTGAGAACCGTCAGGGGCCAGCGAGCGACAGCAGCATCAACAGGAGCGTGTGGCCCAGCGGCGCTCCGGGTAATGGAGCCGTCATGCGCGTGTTCGTGGCCGGTGTCGTCGCTGCGGTGATGGGGTTGCTCTCGTGCGGAGCTCCGCAGACGTGCACGACGTGCCTCGACGCGGGTGGCTCGGCGGGAGGCTCCGCCGCCGTCGATGCGGGCGTGGTCGACGCGGGCGTGGACGCGGGCTGTAGCGGCGCCTGCGCGACGACCGACCTGCTCGTTCGTTTTGGCAATCGCATGGCCTCGTTCGAGCGCGCGCAGCACGGGCGGCAGACGGACGGGCGCGTGTACGTCGAGGCCCATGCGGGCGGCGACTCCGCGTGTCCTTCGATGACGTCACCCACGCCGCTGCGCACGCTGGCCATCGCCAACCTGCGTGTGCTGCCCGATGGTGGCGCCGTCACCTTCGCCGACGGCCTGCGCGTCTCGTTGTTCGACTTCAACGGCGCCGTGACAGCGGCTCCGCTCGAGCGCGCGGTCGAGGCACGCGCCGTCGCGCGGTGGCTCGAGCCGGGGGTGCTCGTCTCGTTTCAGCTCACCGCGACGTTCGATGGTGGAACGCTGACGGGCGGCTTCGTCGCGGAGCACTGCACGTCGCTCGATGAGTGAGCCGCGGCTGATCAGCCACTGAGTGTGGACGAGGGGCGCGTTCGACGACGGCACCGACTGCGCAGTGACGATTCACGCCTCGAGGCGCTCGCCCAACAAGGGAAGACTCCTGCTGGGAGGGTGCTGCTCTCGCTGGAGCGTGACGGTTGGGGTACGAGCAGCGCTCCTTCTCCGCAGGGGGTCCCCCACATGTCTCGTCGTACGCTCATCGCGTCGTTGTTGGTCGTGTCGCTCTTCTTCGTCGGCCGAAGCTTCGCGCAGGCGACCTGCGCCGCGCCGAGCATCTGGGCGCCAGCGCTCGTCCCCTTCTGTCCCGACTCGCCGGCGTACGCGAGCGAGGTGAACCAGAACTTCTCGGCGCTCGTGAACTACGTGCAGCAGAAGGTCGGGCCGCTGGGCAACACCAACCTCACCGTCACCGGAGCGACGACGCTCCAGAGCCTGACCGTGAACGGCGCGACGACGACGGTGAACGGGGCCGCGACGGTGAACGGCGCGCTCCAGGCACGCGCGCTGCGCACCACCGTCACCACGGTCGCGCCCACCACCGCGGTCACGTACACCTCGCAGACGTTCGCGGCGACCGACCTGACGACGAGCTTCACCGTGCCTCCCGGCGGCGCCACCGTCGAGCTCAGCTACTCGATGGCGAGCGACACGGCGGCCCCGTGCTTCTTCGTCACCCGATTGATGTTGAGCGGCACCGAAATCATCGAGGCGCGCTCGCTCTCGGGCCAGGTGCAGTACCCCACGGTCTTCGGGCGCTCGGTTCGTCAGCTGACCGAGGGGACGTACACGGCCACCGTCGAGTACCGCACCAACGGCAGCGTCATCTCTTCGCCCAACACCATCGCCTTCACGCAGCGCTCGCTCGTCGTGCACATGCTGGGCAACAACTGACGGCCGACGCCGCTTGTCCCCTCCGAGGGCATTGCGTAGGGCCACGGCGTGCTCCAACGACTGCTGGTGATGGTGCTGTTCGCGAGCGGCTGTCTCGCGCGTTACGCCCCGCCCCGCCTCGACCCGAAGACGCCGCTCACCCTCGAGCTGAACGGGCCGTCTGCGCGGGTCGACGTGGTGCTCGACGCCCGCGGCATTCCCCACGTGTTCGGCCAGTCGGAGGCCGACCTCGCGTTCGGTCTGGGCTTCATGCACGGCCGCGACCGCACGTTTCAGGTGCTGGTGATGAAGCACGCGGCGCGCGGGCGATTGACCGAGCTGTTCGGCGCCGACGCGCTGCCGCTCGACCAGCAGCTCAGGGTGCTCTCGTACCGGCTGGCCGAGGCGCACGCGGCGCTCTCGGCGCGCGACCACACGACGCTCGAGGCCTACGCACGTGGCGTGAACGCTGGCGCTGCGCATGCGGGCACTCCCGCCGAGCTCGCGCTGCTCGGCGTGCCGTTCGGTGAGTTCACCGCCGAGGACAGCTTCGCCATCATGCGGCTCCAGTCGTGGTCGTTGTCGGGAGACCACCGCGACGAGCTGATGCGCGCGCAGGTGTTGGCGAAGCTTCCGCCGGGTGATGCACGAGCCAGCCTCTTCGACGCACCGATGTGGACGGGCGGCGTGCCCATCGTCGGTGGAGCGGTTGCCCCGCAGTCAGCGCAGCCGGCGGCCTCGCCAGGCGCGCACGCCGACGGCACGAACCAGGGCGCGTCGGTGGCTGCGGCGGCCCCGCCCGAGCGAACTCCTGCCGTCGCCGAAGGAACCAACGCGGTCCACCGTGAGCGAAGTCAGACGCCTCCCCTCGCCGAAGGAAACAACGCGGTCCACCGTGAGCGAAGTCAGACGCCTCACCTCGTCGCAGCGACCGACCCGCTCCACCGTGAGCGAAGTCAGACGCCTCCCCTCGCCGCAGCGACCGACCCGCTCCACCGTGAGCGACGTCAGACGCCTCACCTCGCCGCAGCGACCGACCCGCTCCAGCGTGACCGAAGCGAGCCTCGCGCGGGCACCGACACGGAGACGCCTGCCGTCGCCAGCGCCGCAACGCTCGACCTGGAACGACGCGAGTCCTCGGACGCAGCGTACGAGCTGCCTGCTGCGGCGGCCGAGCTCGCGCACCAACTCGGGCTCGACCAGCTCGGCGCGTCGAACTCCTGGGCCGTGCACGGCTCGCGCACCGAATCGGGAGTTCCCATTCTCTGCAACGACCCGCACCTCAGCCACGAGCTGCCCTCGGTCTTCTATCTCGCGCACCTCGAGCACCCCGACTTCACCGGCGTCGGCGTCACGTTCGCCGGCATTCCCGCGGTGCTCATCGGGCACACCCGCTCGCTCGCGTGGGGCATGACGGTCTCGTACGCCGACTCGCAAGACCTCTTCCGGCTGCAGGTGACAGCCGACGGCGCGGGCTACGTCGTCGACGGTGTGACGGTGCCGTTCGAGCGCCTCGAGCAGCGCTTCAAGCTCGGCTCGAAGGCCGACGCCGAGGTGAAGACCGAGACGTGGCTCGCCACGCGCTTCGGGCCGGTGCTGCCCGCCTCGACCTCCACCCAGCGCTACGCCCTCTCCTGGCCCGCGCTCGCGGTCGGCGGCAGCAACACCGAGCCCATCAGCGGGTTCTGGGACTTCCTGCGCGCGAGGAACGTCGACGAGGCGACGAGCGCCATCGAGCGCTTCCAGGTGGCCGGGCAGAACGTGGCGCTGGCCTTCACCGATGGAACGATTGCCTACCGCCTTGCCACGTACGCGCCGCAGCGGCCCGAGGGCGTCACGGGTCGTGTTCCCCGTGATGGCTCGCGCTCGGTCGAGGCGCAGTTACTGAAGCAGACCGAGAAGCCGGCGCTCACGAACCCTGCAGCCGGCTACCTCGTCGCCGCGAACCAGCGCGTCATCGCCGATGGAGACCCGCACGTCGGGGCCGTTGGAACGTCGGGCGTCCCTCCCCATCGCGCGCGGCGCATTCACCAGCGGCTCGAGGCGCTCCTCGGCATGAAGAAGGCGACGCCCGATGAGCTGCTCGCGATTCAGCAAGACGTCGTCTCGCTCGAAGCACGAGACCTCGTGCCGGTACTCGCAGCGGCCTGCCCTGCGTCGACGCCGCGCCATGAGGCCGAGCAGGTGAAGGCCTTCTGTTCTGCGCTGCGTTCGTTCGACGGCACGTTCTCGACCGACAGCCTCGGCGCGCTGCCCTTCGTGGCGACGCTGACGGCGCTCCGTGGGCAGGTGGTGCGCTCGCTCGGCTTCGAAGCGGCCTCGGTGAAGTCGGTGGCGCGCTCCTTTCCCGTCACCAACGCGGTTCATCAGGCGCTGCTGGCCGGTGGAAAGTCGCCGCTGTTCGGTCAGGGCCTCGAGGTGATGATGACGGCGGCGGTCGACGAAGCGCTCGAAGACGTCATCGCGCGCACGGGGAAGAAGCCATCGGACTGGCGGTGGGGCGCGGTGCACACGCTGCAGTTCAAGGGCGTGCTCGCGCGGGCTCCGGTGGTGGGCGGCTTCTTCACGGGGCCCATCACCGAACAGTCGGGCCACGGGAACACCATTCGCGCCGAGAGCGGCTTGCCGGTCGACCACGGCGCGGCCATGCGCATGGTGGTGGAGCTGTCATCGCCTCCGCGCGCGCGCTTCACCATCGACACCGGCCAGAGCGGCGCCCCGAAGGAGCCCCACGCGCTCGACCAGTTCCCCGCGTGGACGAGCGGCACGCCGACGCCCCTTCCGATGACGCGCGCCGAGCTCGACGCCGAGGCTGAAGGCACGTTCGTGCTGCTCCCGGCGAGGTGAGGCTCGTTCGACCAGGCAGTGCGACGTCCGTCTCAGTTGGAGAACTGCGCTGACAGTGCAAAAGAGCGGCGCATGACTTCCCGCCTCCTGCTGACGCTCTCGGTGCTGACCCTTCTCGTCTCGTGCAACAACGCCGGCCCGCAGGGCCCCGCCGGAGCCGACGGCGCGACTGGCCCGCAAGGCCCCGCAGGTCCGATGGGTCAGGCTGGGCAGAATGGAACGAATGGGTCGAACGGCACGAACGGCATGAATGGGAGCAACGGGCGCTCCTCGCTCGTGCGCACGGCCGCTGAGCCTGCGGGCATGAACTGTCGCAACGGAGGCACCGCCATTCTCGTCGGCCTCGACGCCGATGGTGACGGCATGCTGGCCGACAGCGAGGTCACCTCGCGCACGTACGTGTGTGGGCCGGCGGCGCAGACGCTCGTGCGGGTCGCTCCCGAGAACCCCGGCGCCAACTGCCCGCTGGGTGGCGTGCTCGTGGCCAGTGGCGCCGACACCAACGCCGACGGCGTGCTCGCCGACACCGAAGTCACCACCCGCAGCTACGTGTGCGGCCAGAGCGTCGCCGACGTCGTCATCGAGGGCAGCGTCACCATTCGCAACGACGTCGACTACCGCATCTACCGGCAGGTGCGGGGCATCACGGGCACGCTCACCATCGGCCAGGACTCCGACGTCTGCTGTCTGTCGGTCATCGCGGGCCCCGCGCTGATGGACTTCCCCAACCTCGAGCATGTCGGCCGCCTCGAGATGGTGAACGTCGCGGGCGTCGAGCAGCTGCGCTTCCCCCGCCTCGCGCGCCTCACGATGGATGGGGACCGCTTCGACATGGGCGAAGGCGGCCAGCTCGTCAGCCACGTCTCGTCGAACCTCGACCTGCGGGAGCTGACGATGCCCCTGCTGTCGTCGCTCGCGAACCGCCTCGAGGTGTCTGGCAACCCGCTGCTCGTCGACTGTGCGTTGAAGGCGCTGCGCGGGCAGCTGGCCGACAATGGCTTCGCCTCGTCGATGACGGTCTCGCAGAACGGCGGCGACGTGCCCGATGGAGGCGCGGTGTGTGCTCCGTCGACGGGCTGCTGGGTGGTGCGCCCCACCACGCCCTGGCCGCGCGGCGTCGACGGTGGCCCGCAGCTGCCTGCCTCGCTCGTCGACGCAGGCACCCTCAGCACCAACTTCGCCTTCTGTCCCGTGCTGGTGGCGCGCGGCTCGGTCGAGACGGTCTGCCGCTCCACCTTCGATGGCGGCACGGGCGTGTACGCGACCTCTGCGCTCCTCAATACGACGGTGCGGGAGCGCGCCAACACGTTCTTCGGCTTCGAGTCCATCGTGCTGGGCGCAGCTGACCTGCGCGCTGATGGCGGCCTCACCAACCCCGACGGCGGCTGGGCGTGGAACGACGGCACGCCGATGAGCTTCAGCAATTGGGACACGGGCGAGCCCAACGGCGGCACCACCGAGAACTGCCTGCACCAGTACGGCAGCGGCCGGTGGAACGACGCCGACTGCGACGGGCTCGACAACCTCGTCTGCCAGGTGCCCTGATCAGCGCACGACCCGAGACCCTCGCTCGAGAAGGTGCACGGGGCCTGATCAGTCGCCTGCACAATGAGCGTCCGAGCGTGCGACTCAGGCGTCGAGGTTGAGCCGGGTGACGGCCTCGTCGTGCTTCGCGCCTTCGCACACGTGCCACGCCGCAATCAGGTCGAGGAACGGCGGGCCCGTCGAGAGGAACACGGTGACCTGCTCCACGCTCGCGCGGGGAGCCACGGCCGCCGAGAGCACCTGACTCAAGTCGCCCTGCAGCGCGGGCGCCCAGGGCAGTGACGTCTTCTCGTCCGAGAAGCACCGCGCGCGGGCGAGCAGCGCCTCGGGCAGCGGAGACTTCTGCCAGCGCTCGGCCGACATCACGGTCACGTGCGCGCCGTCACGAACGCAGTCGGTGGGCAGCGGCACCGCACCCGTGAGCACGACGATGTCGGCGAGCGCGACGGCCTCTTCGACGGTCTCGCACGCCTTCACGCGCGCCGAGAGCGTGGCCTGCAGCTTCATGGCCTGCTCGGTCGAGGCGGCGAGGTCTTCGTCGAACAACGTGACGCGCTCCAGAGACCGCACCAGCCGCAGCGCCTTGAGCGCGCTCGACACCGCCGGCCCCACGCCGAGCAGCGCCACGTTCGTCGCGTCGGTGCGCGCGAGCACATCGGCCGCCAGCGCGCCCACGATGGAGGCCCGCAGCGTCGTCAGATGCCCACCATCCATCAGCGCGAGCAGCTTGCCGCTCTCGGCGTCGAACACCTGCACCACCGTGCCAGACACCTTCGAGTCGGCGGGCTGGTCGGTCTTCACCGTGAGGCTCCACGCGGGAATGCCCGGGTGCGTGGCGAGGCGCAGCGCGGTGGGCGGCTGGCCCGCGACGTCGAAGTGCACCGTCTGCTGAACGCCGCGCACAGCGAAGGCCTGCTTCACCTCGTCGAGCAGATGCAGCGCCTGCATGCGCCGCGACACTTCGGCTCGGGTGAGGAAGGTCGTCAACACGCGGTGGCTCCAATCATGGAGCGCGCGTCTACACCGTCGCCGCGCTCAGCGAGGCTCGATTGACGACTTTGGACACGGCGGAGAAACTGCGCCCATGTTGAAGCAGCTCGCCAGGGCCCCCTCTCTCGACTGGAGGAGCATCGACCACGTCGTCGCCTTGCCGCTCGGTTCGTGGCGCGCCGCACGCGCCATGCTCAAGGCGCGCGGCGACCGGTCTCGGAGCCGGATGGCGTACTCCAGAGGGGTCTTCGAGATCATCTCGCCTTCGTGGAATCACGAGTTCATCAAGAAGAACATTGCGCGACTGCTCGAGGGCTGGGCGTTGACCGAGGGCGTCGATCTGCAGGGCGCCGGTTCATGGACACTCGAGAACGCCAGCGAGGAGGTCATCGTCGAGCCAGACGAGTGCTACCTCGTGGGTGTTCGTGCTGGCCGACGGGTGCCTGACCTCGCGATTGAAGTGCGGTGGACGGGCGGTGGCATCGAGAAGCTGCCCATCTACGCGGCGCTCGGGGTGAAAGAGGTCTGGGTCTGGGACCGCGGGGTGATCAGCGCTCACGCGCTCCGTGGCTCGACCTTCGTTCGCTCGGCGCGAAGTACGCTGCTTCCGACGCTCGACCTCGCACGGCTCGCGAAGCACGCGTCGATGGAGGATCAATCGAAGGCGGTGCGAGCGTTCCTGAAGCTGAAGCGCTGAATCACCAGCAATCGAGCCAGATGGAGGACGTGGGGCAGCCGGTGATGACCTGACACGACGTCTGGCCGATGCACGCCCCCATCCACTGGTACTGCTTGCCACACACGCCCGTCTGGGAGTCGTTGGTCGTGTTGAACGCGTAGCCGTGAAAGCCGAAGCCGCTCTTGATGACGCCCGGCGCACACGAGGCCGTGCAGGTGGAGCTGTTGCACGTGTTGCTGGCGACGAACGAGGGCCGGCGGCCGTTGACGGAGGTGACGGTGAGGTTGCCAGCGTTGTCGAGGCGCATCAGCCGCGTGCCGCCTGCGCCCGGGTCGTCGACGTTGCCGGCGACGTGCGTGCCGTTGAGGAACCACGAGAAGCTGCCGGCCGTGCGGAAGTACGTCGTCGAGTTCTGCACGCCCATGCCGTACGTCGCCGACGAGAGCCGAATCGCCTGCAGCGTCGAACTCGCGGTGAAGTCGGCCGAGCCGCTGAGCGTGAGGTTGCGGCCGCTGAGGTCTCCGGTGGTGGTGACGCCGGTGCCGCTGAGGCCGCCCGTCTTGTTGGTGAGGGCGCTCGCCAGCGACGCGAAGTTGCCGTTCACCTCGGAGGCCAGCGCCGGCTCGTCGGGACACAACGTCACCAGCGGCGCCGGCAGCGTCTGCGCGCACGTGCCCGCGGCCCACGCGGTGCGGTTGAGGAGCAGCAGCGCGAGCGCTCCGACGAGGCCCAGCCCCACCACGCCGCGAAGCACGCTCACGCGCACCCGCCGTGACTCACGCGCCGACAACGCCTGCGCGAGCTGCAGCACCTCGAGCTGTCGCTCCACCTCGGCTGGCGTTCGACCCAGCGCCTTCGCAGCCTCGGCGAGAGACAGTCGGCCAGCGGTCACTGCTTCGAGCGCGTCGAGTTGATGCATGTCATGGTGGTAGCACCATCACTCGAGCTGCTGGGGCGACTTCAGTGACATCAAAACCGAACGAAGACGACGCCGAGATCGAGTCGGCATCGCCCGCAACCGAATCGAGCGCGAGCTTCCGCAACACGAGACGTTGCCGAACAAGAACCGACCGCGTCATGAATCGGCGTGGTCGAGTGCACCACGGGCACTCCGTGGCGTGGTTCGCTGATCACTCCCGCGATGCCGTGCTTCAACGGCGCTGCAGGGCGCGGGCGGGACTTGCAGGTGTGTTGAACAGTTCCGTCCATCGCGGGAGTTGATCAGCGAGTCGTCGAGCATGAGCCCGGCGCGTACGCGGCCACCAGCAACACCGACCACAGTCTGCGTGTCATCTTCGTGCGAGCACGCCGCCCGCCCGAAGTCGACGACCCGTTGTTCTGCTCGTACCGCTCATGAATTGACGGTTCCGGAATCGAGGGTGAGAGTCGCGCGCCGAACTCGAGGTGACTGTGGAACTCATCGACCAACTTCGCGCCGCCCTCGCCGCTCCACCTGGAACTTCACCTGCGCTCGTCACGCCCGCCGTCGAGGCCCTGCTCGCGCGAAGAATCTCGCTCTCCGACCTGAACCTCGAGACGAAGGCCGCTGCACTCGACGCGGCCCTTCGTCACCTCACGGGAGGTCGAAGCTGGGCGCCCGAGGCCGCGGCGGCGCCCCTGGTGCATTCCTTCGACGAGGCGCTCGAGCTGGCCTTTCGCGACGGAGGATCGCTCGCCGACGTCGAGGCCATCACGAACCGCAATGGGCTGGCGACTGGCCGAATCCTGCGGGCGCGGCTGGGACGAGACCCGCAAGACGCGCTGCTCGCCTTCGCTGAACGTTCGGTGAACGCAGTGCAGAAGCACGCCGTGTTGTGCGCCGCGCTCGCGTGCGGCCCGTCACAGCCGGGCGCCGAGCACGCGCTGGAGCTTCGTGAGGTCACTGACCTGCCGCTGCGCCAGCGTTTCCTCGAGGAGCTCGGGGTCGAGCGCGCGAGTGCGTACGTCGACCGGCTGCTCCAGGCGGGTGACCCGCTCGACAGCGCGGTGACGGTCTTCGACTGCTTCGGGCCGCCACTGTCAGCGCAGACGCTGGCGCGACTCGGAGCCCAGGTCGAAGAGGCGTTTCGCCAGAAGCCCATGAACCGCGGCTGGGAGTTCATCGGTCAGCGGCTCGCGCTCTCGAAGCGCTGGAGCGAGGCCCTCAGCTTCATGCAAAGCCGCGTTTCCCACGACGCAGGCTGGCGGCGCGCGATTCGCAGGGTGTTGGTGGCGGCGGCGACGAGCGGGTTCGAGCTGACCCCCGAGCTCGAGCCGTTCATCGACCCGGTGACCGCAGCGGCGTGGCACGAAGACGCCGAAGGGGCCGTGCTTCTCTTGAGTCGCCTGCCACCGGCGCGAGCAGCAGCCCTGCTCCTGGAGTGCACCTTCGAGCCACCTCGCGACCGGCTGAAGTTCCTTCCGCCCGGACTCCGACGTGACGCGCTCGACCTCGCCGTTCAGCTGCACGTCGCGTTGAGAGACGACGCTGAGGCAAAGCCGGTATTGACCCTCGCCCGGTTCCATCACCTCGAAGAAGCAGGTGCTGTGTTTCAGGCCGCGCTGGCCGACGTGAAGCCGAAGAAGGGGTACCTCAAGGTGCTGCAGGGCTGCCTCTCGCACGGCGCTTTCCAGGCGCTCGAGCAGTGGCTCGAGAACCGCCCGGAGCCGAAGAAGCCGAAGGCCTCGAAGAAGCCCAACGCCTGACGGCGCTCTCACACGGAGGCCGAACGCACGTGTGAATGTACCCTCGCCTGAGTGCGGCGGAGGAGTCGTCTGGTGCTCAGCTCCCGAACACCAGACGTGAGGTCACTCGGAGCTCCCTCGCCCTCGCGCAGCCGGCACAGCTGCTGCGGTGCACCGGGTCCGATGCGGGAGCGCTGCGTCGCTCAGATGCCCTGTCCGACGGCGGCGTGTTCGTGCCTGCGATGTTCCAGCTCCGCCTCAATGGGACGCAGAGTGGAGCTGTCGACGCTGGCCCCACGGTCACCCTTCGAGCGCCGCCGGCCGCGCAGGCGAAGCGCCAGCGCTGGAGCGACTCGCACGCAGCGCCCGAAGCGCTCCCGTCGACCAGAGCGCCCACGCCACCAGCACCGGCTGGAAGAAGAGCCTGATGAAGCGCGCCCGGTCGGTGTCGAGGCCGAAGGCGCTGATGCCGTTGACGTACTGCGAGATGTTGCCGGGGAAGATGAGCACGAAGAAGGTCGCGACCACGAGGCCGACCAGTACGCGTCGTCGACCCAGCACCAGCAGCGCAGCGCCGAGCATCAACTCGACGACGCCCGAGGCGAGCACCACGAAGTCGGCGTCGAGCGGCACCCACCGCGGCACCTGCGCGAGGAACTCGGTGCGCTGGAAGGTGAGGTGCCCGGTGCCCGCGAGCAACAGCGCCAGCCCCAACACCATTCGCGCGAGGGTGGCGACGAGGCTGGTCGACGGCTCCGAGGCCCACCACGCGCGCGGCGCATCGAGCGGCTTCAGCCTGCCGTCGAGCGCGGCTTCGACCCGTTCGACGAGCGCCTCGGGCTTGTCGGTCGGCGCAAACCGCGCCAACACCTCGCCACGGCCGTTCACGAGGAACTTGGTGAAGTTCCACTTGATGGCTTCCAGGCCGGCGACTCCGGGCGCTGCCGTCTTGAGGCGCTGGTAGAGCGGGTGCGCGGTCGGCCCGTTGACGTCGACCTTCGCGAACAGCGGGAAGCTGACGTCGTACTTGAGCTTGCAGGTCTCCTGAATGCCCTCGGCGCTCAGCGGCTCCTGACCCGCGAACTGGTTGCAGGGAAAGCCGAGCACGGTGAAGCCGCGGTCCTTGAAGCGGCGGTGCAGGGCTTCGAGCCCCTCGAATTGTGGAGCCAGGCCGCAGCCCGTGGCGGTGTTGACGATGAGCAGCGTCTGCCCTGCGAAGGCCGACAGCTTCTGCTTCTCGCCGGTGATGGTGGTGACTTCGAGGTCGTGCACGGTCATGCGGTTCTCCGGGTTGAGGGTCTGGCGGCTTCTTCGAGGCGGCCGACGAGCGCCTGCAGCTGGGTGCGGAGGGCGACGACCTGCGCCACGGCGGTGGCGTCGGGCTTTTGACCGCCGAGCATTCGGCACACGAGCGCTTCGGGAACCTTGACGGCCCGGGCGCGCAGCGTGCGGCCGGCGGCGGTGAGGGCGAGCACCGTGACGCGTGCATCGTCGGCGAAGGCCCGTCGAACGAGCAGACCCTGCTTCTCGAGCCGCCGGAGCAGGGGAGACAAGGTGCCGCTGTCGAGCAGCACCCGCGCCTCGAGGTCCTTCACGGTGAGGCCGTCACGCTCCCAGAGCACCAGCATCACCAGGTACTGGGCGTAGGTGAGGCCCAACGGCTCGAGCAGCGGCCGGTAGATGCGCTGGAGCAGGTTGCTGGCGGCGTAGATGGGGAAGCAGACCTGCTGGTCGAGCGACAGCACGTCGACGGGTGGGGTTCGGTTCACGACGCCTGAGGTATCGGCCTGATTGGTTGCATGCAACCTTTTCGAGCAAAGACCAGATTCCATGAACGTTCGCACCACGTCACGAACACGGCTTCACAGGAGCCCTGATCAGACCGAGGCCACTGGCGGTCCAGGTTCTGGAGCGGTGGTTCATCGAGCGGGATGCACTCGGCCCCGGAGGCCAGATGTTCCGAGCCGGACGGGCTGATCAACTCTCGGAGGCGAAGCCGCGCCGGGCGCTGGCGCAGTCTCCGCCGAGCAAGCGGTCGCTGGTCTCGGCCGATGGAGACCGTTCATCACCATCGGAGGCCGCAATCACCTCACGGCAACGCGAACTCGACGCGCCCGTTCACGTGCAGCTCGGGCCGCACGAAGCCACCATCGGGCAGCGCGTTGACGTGGCACGCGCCACAGTCGGTGCGGTTCACGTGCGGAAGCGGAGGCGGTGCTCCGTGACACGAGTCGCACTGCCGCTGCGAGCCATCGACCTGCGTCCACTTCGGAGCCGTCTTCGTCCCACCACCCGAGTTCGGCGTACCGACGAGGTGCGAGACGTCATGGCACCCATTCGTGCACGTCGCCGTCGCAGGCGCGTAGCTGGCCATCGCGAAGTTGCTCGTCGCGACCCCCTGGAAGCGAACGTCATTCACGCCGTTGAGGTGGCCTGGTGCGACGACCGCCGCCGGCACCACGTGACACTCCGCGCACGCCAGCTGCCGCGCCAACCCACGCCCGACGAGGTGTGCCTGGTGCGCGCCGACGCCTGCACGCATGGTGTCTGCGCTGCCCGAGAGGTCGTTCGGCGGAGCCCCCGACATGCTCGTCGCGTTGCCGTGGCAGCCGTTGCACGTCATCGGCTGGTTCTGGTTCACGACACCGTTGACGTGCGTGCCGCGCGCGAGCTGCCCGTTCTCGGCCGGGTGACAGAGAATGCACAGGTTCTGCTGCGTCACCTGCGGGTGCGGCAGTGGAGGCGGCGCGCCGTGACACGAGCTGCAGCTGATGCCCGCGTCGGCCGCGTTCCACTCGGGCGAGCGCGTGCCGGCATCTCCAACACCATGGCAGCTCGTCGTGCAGGTGCGCGTCGTCGCGTCGTACCTCACCGAGGCCAACACCTCGGCCGCTCCACCATTCGGGTGCGTCGAGGTGAACACCATCGCAGGCACGACGTGGCAGGTGGCGCAGTCGACGGGCTTGCTCCACGTGCCGCCAGAGACGTGCGCGGTGTGCGCGCCGACGCCGACGTTCGTCACGTCAGTGCCACCGTCGAGCGAGCGGGGAGGCGCCCCCGCGTCGGTGGCCCCGTGACACGCGCTGCAGGACGCCTCGTTGCGCTGAACGACGCCGTCGACGTGCAGCTGCGCGGCGTGAATGCCCGTCGCGTCGTACACCTCGGCGTGACACACCTCGCACGCGGCGTACTGCGGGTGCGGGGCCTTCGGAGGCAGCAGGTGACAGCTGCCGCACGCCTCTTCAGACGTGCGCGGGCGCGTCCAGCTGCCAGACACCGCACCGTGGCAGCCGGAGTTCGTGCACTGACGGGTCCCCAGGTCCCACGCGGGTGACAACCCACCGTCTTTCGTCGCGATGGCGCCGAACGTCAGCTGCGTCTTGCCGTCGTTGTGCCCCGCCGACTCGGCCGTCTCGGGCACCTTGTGACACTCGCGGCAGGCCACCACGCCGTGCGTCTTCGAAGCGGTGAGGTGCTCGGCGTGCGCGCCGACGCCCGGGTACGAAACAGCGGTGTTGCCGAAGGTGTCGCTCGGCGGAGCGGCTCTCGTCGCTTCGTCTCCGGTGCGCGTGGAGTCTCCATGACACCGCACGCAGTCGTTGTCGGGCCGCGGCCCGGGCTCCCTCGGAATGAAGCAGGCCGAGGTGGTGACACAGAGAATCGTCAGGGTCCACGCGTGCCGGCTCACAGCGAGCCTCCGTGACAGGCCGAGCACTCGGCGTTCGAGAGAGGTGCGGTGCTGCGCCACCCGGCGGGGTGCGGAGTGCCTCCGGTGCCGCCGACCTTGTGACAGCGCACGCAGTTGCTGGCCGCGCCCTGGTCGTGACACGCCGCGCACGAGGCGATGTTGCGCCGCGCCGCCAGGCCGTGCCCATTTCGCGCGAGGCCCAGGCCGCTCGCCCATTGCGCCGGGTGAATGCCCTCGGCTCCAGCGCGTGAGGCAGAGACGCCGCGCGCGACGTGACAGGCATCGCACTCGGTCTTCGCGTGACATGTCACACAGCTGCCCGGCTGCGAGTCGGCCTCGAGCGCGTGCCGCGTGAGCCAGTCGAAGCGGTGCACCAGCTCGCGCTCGATGGCCTCGGGGTTTCGCTGCGCAGGGGACGCCGGCCGCGTGGTGTCGTGGCAGCTGTCGCACGTCGTCTGCGAGTGGCACGTCTCACAGCCCGTCGGGTTCGCGCGCGCTTCCTGGCCGTGCCGCTTCATCCACGCGGCGTCGTGTCGCAGGAACGAGCTGGGCACCAACGTCTTGAGGTCGGCCTCCTTGTGGCAGTTGGTGCAGGTGCCCTCGTCGAACTGCTTCCGGTGCTCGTGACACGAGAGGCAGGTCGACATCGGAGGGAACAGCGGGTCTCCACCAGCGACGCCGACGGCGCCCGCGTGACAATTCACGCACTGGCCTTTGACGCTGGGCAGCTTGAGGTGCGGGTCGTGTTTGAACTGAATGGCCTTGCCCAGCGGCATCGTCGCCACGGCCGGCCGAATCGAGTTCGCGTACACCTCGTTCGAGTCCTTGTGGCAGCTGGTGCAGGAAGACACTTGCGGCTGCTTCCACTCGTCCTTCTTCACCTCATCGCCCTGGTGGCACGACGCACACGAGAGGCACGCCTGCTGGCCGGGGCCTCCGCACTCGAGCTCGGCGAGGTGCTGCCGGTGGGGGAAGCGCGTCAACAGCCCGCGCGCGCACGCCGAGACGAGCAGCGCGAACGCGAGCACGACGATGGCTCGCTTCGTCATGGCCGGCCTCCCGTCGAGTTCGGCTCGAGCTCGACGACGAGACGACCCAGGCCCTGCACCTCGAAGGCGGCGTACGGCGTCGACATGAGGGTGGTGGAGAGCATCGTGCGCAGCCAGGGAGTGATGGCCCACTCACAGCTCGCGATGCCCGTGAGCGATGAAGAGACGCCGTGAATCGGGGCGTCATACACGTAGAGGGCGCTGTCGAGGGCTCCCGTGATGGTCGAGGTGGCGCGGTAGCGGGCGCCGAGGCGGCCCTGCGTGTAGCCCTGCGTCCCCATCATCACGCGCGCGAGCTCGCCTTGAACGAGCCAGCGCTCGTCGACGTCGGGAACCCACTTCACTCTCGCGAGCCCGCGGCCGCCGGGCCGGTCGCCGTCGTACACCTGGCCCGCGCCACGGCCCGTCAGCGTCATGCGCCACGGCAGCTGCGCCGTCAGCTCGGCGCCCAGCTCGTGCCACGAGGCTCCGCCGAACGCCGCGAGAATGCTCGTCTGGGGAAGGAGGAGTGAGGGGCTCTGGTACGAGTAGTCGACCGACGCGGTGGCGAAGCGCCAGCCCGTCACGTCGGCCCACACCCGCGCCTCCGAGAAGCCCAGCGACTTCACGTCGAACGCCGCCCGCGCGCCGAGGCCCATCCAGTCGACGGGCTGGCTGCCCACGTCAGCGCTCAAGACCCGGTACGCCACGCCGATGTCGTCGTGCTGCTCGTGAAACGCAAGGGAGCCACGAATCGTCTGGCCGAACTTCACGCCCGCGCGCGCGCCGAGCAGGAACTGGCCCGCGCGGTTCTGGGCTTCACGCAGGCGCGGGTCTTCGAGCGCTTCACCGATGGAGCCCAGCACCCAGGCGCCGCGCGGCAGGCTCCAGCGAGGCAAGGCCACGAAGCCGACGTAGGCATCGAGGTCGAAGCGGCCGAACGTCGCTCCGCCCGACACGCCGTCGAAGCGCACGTACCGAGCCGAGCCCGGCCACGTCACCTGCCGGCCCAGCTTCACGCGCCAGGGACCGCTGCGGTACTGCGCCCAGGCCGTCGTGACGTCTCCATCGCCCAGCAACCCATCACGCGGACCGACCCGACCCCACGCAGCCACCTCTCCGCTCAGCGTGTCGGGAGCGCCCGGCAGGTCGAGACCGCCGAACCGAAGGAAGCCCGTCGTGGTGAACGGCAACGCGAGCGGCATCGGCGCCACCACCCCGGGAACGCCGGGCAACAACGCCTGCTGAAACGCCTGCGCCTGGAGCGTCGCTCTCGCGTCGACCCACGTCGGCACATCAGCCAGAGCCGCGGTCGCCATCAGACACACTACTGCCGTGCCCCTGGCCAGCAGCGCTCGCCCCCACACCCTGTCTCTGCCCAGCCGACGAATCACGGGTACCCTCGAATCTCGAAACCCTTGTAGCCAGATCCGTTCTCAGCCACGAACACCTGCGAAAGTGGCTTCGACGACGCACTTCGTGCGGGGTCGTCTTTTCCAGCCGCAGAAATTGCAGAATGTCAGTGGCATGTCAGCTTGATCGGCACTTGGTACAGCCGACGCACGGTGCTCGAACCCGGAGACTCCTTGATGAACAGCTCGACCCCGTCCCCCCGAAGTGCACCTGTGCGGCTGATTCTGCTGACCGCTGCCACTCTCGTGGTGACGGCCTGTCAGGGTCCTGCAGGTCCCGCCGGTCCGCAAGGCCCCGTGGGCGAGACGGGAGGCGTCGGCGGCCCCGGCCCGGCAGGCTCGACGGGCGCGATGGGCCAGCCCGGCCAGAATGGTCAGAACGGCACCAACGGGCAGAACGGCACCAACGGCATGAACGGTCAGCAGGGCCCTGCCGGAGACGCGGGCCTCAACGGCCGTGACTTCCGCTTCAGCGGCCCGGGCCTGGTGGTCACGGTGCTCGACGCGGGCGTGGTCGATGGTGGAGCCGTCGTCGACGTGAAGCTGGCCGACAGCACCGGCCGCGAGCTCGACCGCGCGGGCATTCTCACCGAGGGCGCGGTCAGCATCTCCTTCGTGCTCGGCTACCTCGAGGAGCGCAGCGACGGCCTGCCGCTGCAGTACGTCTCGTACACGAAGCGCAACGTCACCTTCGACGGCGGCACCTTCGTGCAGAACTCGGCCGAATCGAACGGCGTGTGGACCGAGCTCGGCCTGGGCACCTACCGCTACCAGCTCTCGACGCCCATCGCGGTCGGCGCCAACGCGAACAAGACCCACACCCTGGGCCTCTACGCGACCCGCACCTCACAGAGCGTTCGTTACGTCGAGAACACGCTCTTCGACTTCCGTCCCGACGGGCAGCCCGTGACCAAGCGCCGCAACATCGTCACCGACCAGGCCTGCAACACCTGCCACACGCGGCTCGAAGCGCATGGCGGCGCGCGTCGCGACATCGGCCTCTGCATTCTCTGCCACACCAACACCAACGACATCGACCCGGAGTCGGGCAACAGCTTCGACTTCAAGACGATGGTGCACAACCTTCACGCCGGGCCGAAGCTCGCCAGCGTCGACGCGGGCACGCAGTACCTCTTCGTCGGCTTCAACAACGCGGTCAGCAACTTCTCGAACGTGCGCTTCCCCGGCACCCTCAACGCCTGCGAGACGTGCCACACCGGCACCGACGGCGACCGCTGGAAGACGAACGCCTCGGCCGAGAACTGCTCGGGCTGCCACGACCGCACCTGGTTCGTCGACAACTCGCCGCCGGCCGGCTTCAGGCTGCACTCCGTCGGCCCGCGCACCGACGCGCAGTGCATGATTTGTCACGCCGAGACCTCGGTCGCGCCAATTCCAAACAAGCACCCTGCGCCCAACCACGACCCGGGCCGCGTGAACGTGTCGGCGAACATCATCTCGGTGCCGGCGACGGCTCCGGGCAACCGGCCCACCGTCACCTTCGGCGTCAACGTCAACGGCCAGCCGCGTGACGTGTTGGCGGCGCGCCTCAGCCGCCTGCGCTTCGTCTTCGGCGGGCCCAACACCGACGTCGCCCGCTACACGTCGGAGACGGCAGAGACCGCAGCCGACTGTGCGGTCGTCACCGATGGCGGCGCGTGCCTCGAGCGCCTCGACGCAGGGGTGTTCCGCTACCGCGCGCTCAACCCGATGGCGGCCACCGACGTCGGCAGCTTCACGCTGGGTATGGAGGTCTGCACGAACAACGACGCTGGCGTGCGCTACTGCGCGCTGAACCCGGTGGCAGCCTTCGCGGTGACCGACGCGACGGCCGTGCCGCGCCGCAAGCCCGTCACGCAGGCCCAGTGCAACACCTGCCACCAGAACCTCTCGGCCCACGGCTGCTCACGCAACAACGCCGAGCACTGCACCGTCTGTCACGGCGGCAACCTCGTCGAGAACGTCACCACGCCTCGCGATGGCGGCGCCGTCACCGCGCCCGCGGCGAACTTCAAAGACCTCGTGCACCGCATTCACGCGCAGGCCGAGTACCCGTCGCCTTTGAACGATTGCCAGAAGTGCCACACGGCCACCTCGTTCTCGCTGCCGCTGCCGACGGGGCTGCTGCCTTCGAAGAGTGAGGTGCGCACGTGCAACCTCGCGCTGCCCGACGGTGGGCCGAGCGTTCCCTCCGATGGTGGCGTCGCCTGTCTGCCCGGAGCCATCGCCGTCACGCCCGTCTTCGAGCAGCCGACTTCGGCCGCCTGCACGAGCTGTCACTTGAGCGTCGCCGCCTCGGCGCACGCCATGCTCAACACCACCGCTTCGGGCCTCGAGGCCTGTGCCGTGTGCCACGCCCCGGGCCGCTCCGCCGGAGTCGACGTCGCGCACGCCGTCGCCCCCTGAGGATGCACATGGAGGTTCGCCAGCCGCTTCCAACCGCTCGATGGGGCCGCGCACTCCTCGGGGCTGCGCTCCTCATCATGGCGGGGTGTGAGACTGCCGCGCCGGTCGCCGACGCTGGTGTCGTCGAAGAGGTGCTGTCGAGCCGCGTGCCGCCCGAGTTCCGTCTGGCCAAGCTCGCGCCCGGCCACCGGCTGCACCTCGGGCTCAAGGGCGACAAGGCCGTGCTGTGCCGCGACTGCCACGCGCTCTCCGACGCCGGCTTCACGCTGCCGACGCAGGCCGTCTGCGAGTCCTGCCACAAGGCCGAGATGAAGCAGCACCACCCGCTCGACGCGGGCATCGACCTCACCTGTCTCACCTGTCACCCGTTCGGCGTGAAGGCGGCGGCGGTGCAGTTCGACCGATGGCTGTGTTTCGACTGCCACCAGAAGCCCCAGGGCCGCTTCGTCAACGATGCGGGCGTGGTGCTGACGCGCATCTCGCCCATCGAGGTGCACAAAGAAGACTGCCAGTCTTGCCACCGCCCCCACCTGCAGCCCTTCACCCAGGCGGCCGACTGCGCCGAGTGTCACGACGTGAAGCTCAAGCACGGCGCCAAAGGCGACACGCTCGCCGAGAAGTGCATGAACTGCCACGAGCACCACACCGAGGCCTCCCGAGCATCGGCCATGTGCGTGACGTGCCACACGAAGCCCACCATGAAGGCCGAGGCGCGGGTCGCTCCGGGAGCCCTGTTCGAGAAGGGCCATGTCGGCTGCGGCAGCTGTCACCTCGCCCACACGTTCGACAAAGAGGCCGTCAAGCCGTGCACGTCGTGCCACAAACAGATGCACGTCCTGGCGCCGAAAGACCACGCCGCCTGCGGTGACTGTCACCAGGCCCACCAGCCGCGGTCGGCCCCCGTCACCTGTGAGAGCTGCCACAAAGATGCGCTCGTCAAACACCCGAAGGTCGAGGGCCAGCGCTGCATCGGCTGCCACACCGTTCACGACCCGAAGCAGCTCGAGCCCAAGGGCTGCCTCGCCTGTCACACGAAGGCGCCCTTCAACGCCACCGTGGTGCACGCGAAGGACGTGAAGTGCGACGAGTGCCACGACTCACACGATGGAAAGCCCGCCACGACGAGGGAGTGCAAGCGTTGCCACGACAAGCAGTACATCGAGGCCGCGCGGGTGAAGGACGTCAAGGGCAAGGGCCACGCAGACTGCAAAGCCTGCCATGAAACGCTGCCGCACGGCCTCGCAGGCCAGAAGCCGTGTCTGTCATGTCACGAGAAGCGCAAGCCCATCGAGAAGGCTCACGACGAGTGCAAGAAGTGCCACGAGAGCCACTCCGGCGCGCTGGTGAAGACGTGCGTGCAGTGCCACGAGGTACCGAAGCTGCCTGGCCTGCACGCCGAGAAGGAGCACCAGACGTGCGACAAGTGCCACACGGCGCACGCGCCTGACCCGAGCCTCGGCACCGCGGTCTGCAAGTCGTGTCACAAGGCGCTCAAGCTCGACACGCACCCGACCCCGCCCACCCAGTGCGCCAGCTGCCACCTCTTCGTGCCTGCCATGCCGCCAGCCGGGAAGCCGTGATGGGCGCGCCCGTCGTGATCGTGGCAAACCTTGCTCGCGGTCAAAGCAACAGCCCATTCGAACGCATTTCTTGCGTCGAGAAGGGGCACGAAGCGGCGCAAGACGCCGAGTTCGTTGAATTCTCAGGGAATGGCATAGCCACTGCTATCCACCGGGGTCGGGAGTCTTCATGAGGCGAACAGTCTTCTTGGCAGGTGGAACAGTCGCCGTGCTGGTCGCGGCGACGCTCTACGGCACCGGGCGAACCCCGCACACGCAGAACCTCTCGACGAGTCAGGCGCGGGCGCCACACAACCCCATCGCCAACCGGGTGAAGAACCACCTCGACCACTCCGCCTTCTTCAAGAAGCCCATCGAGAGCCCTGAAGCGCTGACGAAGCAGTGCTTGTCGTGCCACCAGGAGCAGGGCGCCGACATGCTGAAGTCGGCCCACTTCCTCTGGCTCAGCGGCGACGTCATGCGCGACGGCAAGCTCGTGCGCACGGGCAAGCGCAACCTGATGAACAACTTCTGCATCAGCGTCATCGGCAACGAGGTGTCGTGCAGCCGCTGTCACGCGGGCTATGGCATGAATGAGAAGGGCTTCGACTTCACGAAGGCCGAGAGCGTCGACTGTGTCGTGTGTCACGACGGCTCGGGCACCTACGTGAAGGACAAGCGGGGCTACCCGGCGGCCTCGGTGAACCTCACCACGGTGGCGGGCAGCGTGCGGGCGCCGGCCCGTGAGAACTGCGGCACCTGCCACTTCAACGGTGGTGGTGGCATGGGCGTGAAGCACGGCGACCTCGACGACTCGCTCATCAACGCGAGCGAAGAAGTCGACGTGCACATGGGCCGGGTGGGCCTGCAGTGCATCGATTGCCACAAGACGAAGCACCACCAGATTCCAGGCAAAATCAACTCGACCTACAGCGAGGCCACCGAGGTGCGCCGCTTCGACTGCACCGACTGTCACTCGAAGACGCCGCACGGCGATTCACAGCTGAACAAACACGTCGCGCGCGTCGCCTGTCAGACCTGCCACATTCCGTCGTTCGCCCGGAAGTACGCCACCAAGATGGAGTGGGACTGGTCGCAGGCCGGAGACGCCAAGCGTCAGGAGAACGCGCACGAGTACCTGAAGATCAAAGGCTCGTTCGAGTACGACGAGTCGGTGCCGCCGGTCTACGCGTGGTTCAACGGCAAGATGGACCGCTACATCACGGGCGACAAGCTGACCTCGGAAGACCACCAGTACATCAACAAGCCGCTGGGCTCTCGCGACGACGCGACCGCCAGAATCTTCCCCTTCAAGCTGCACCGCGCGAAGCAAATCTACGACCCGGTCAACAAGGTGCTCATCCCGCCCCTCACCAGCGGCGAGGGCGGCTACTGGACGACGTTCGACTGGAAGACGGCCGCTGAGAAGGGCATGCAGGCAGCGGGGCTTCCGTACAGCGGGCAGTACGACTTCATCAAGACGTCCATGTACTGGCCAATCAATCACATGACCGCGCCGGTGAAGCGGGCGGTGTCGTGCAATGAATGTCACTCGAGCGAGGGCCGCATGGACTGGAAGGCGCTCGGCTACGAGAGAGACCCCGTCGGAGGACAGGCCCATGGAAGCTAAGCCATTCATCAACCCCTACCTCGCGGGGGTGCTGCTGGGCTGTGTCTTGTTCGGCGCTTTCGCCCTGACCCACAGCGGCCTGGGTGCTTCAGGCGCCATCAGCCGCATTCAAATCGGCCTCACGAGCGTCGTCGCACAGGACCACGTCGACCGCGTCGGCTACTTCGCGGCCGTGGGCGGTGGTGACCGCAAGAGCTTCGACCACCCCAGCGTGTACATGCTGCTGGGCACCTTCGTCGGCGGCATGGTCGCGGCCTGGCGCAACAAGCGGCTGAAGGTCGAGGTCTGCCGTGGCCCAAACATCAGCCCCGGCACGCGGCTCTTCCTCGCGGCCGTTGGCGGCGCGGTGATGGGCTACGGCGCGCGCTTCGCCCGCGGCTGTACGAGCGGCCAGGCGCTGAGCGGCGGCGCGGTGCTCTCGGCTGGTTCGTGGGCCTTCATGCTCTCGGTCTTCGCGGGGGCCTACATGGTCGCGTGGTTCGTTCGCCGGCTGTGGAACTAGGAGACACGATGCTTCCCCTCGACCTCGGCCCCTGGGCCACCATCGCCACCTTCTTCCTCCTGGGCGCGGCCTTCGGCATCGTGCTCGAGCTCGCGGGCTTCGGCGACGCGCGCAAGCTGTCAGCACAGTTCTATTTCAAGGACATGACGGTCTTCAAAACGATGTTCACCGGCATCGTCACGGCCGCCATTCTCATCTTCTTGTCGGCGTCGTTCGGCTTCCTCGACTTCTCGAAGCTCTTCGTGAACCAGACGTTTCTCTGGCCGGGCATCATCGGCGGGCTCGTCATGGGCGTGGGCTTCGTCGTCGGCGGCTACTGCCCGGGCACGTCCATCGTCTCGGCGGCCAGCTTCAAGCTCGACGGCGTGTTGTTCGTGATTGGCGCGACGATTGGCGTGGGAATCTTTGGTGAAACGGTCGGCTCGCTCCGCGACTTCTGGAACTCGTCGTACACCGAGCGGCTGCTGCTCTCTGACGTGTTCGGCTGGTCGCTGGGCCAGGCCGTCTTCGTGGTGACGGCGCTGGCGCTGGTGCTCTTCTATTTCGTCGAGCGCGTCGAGCAGAGCTACCGCACGCCCGACGCTCCCATCGACTGGAAGCCGTCGAACAAGCGGTACATCGCCGGAGCGGCCCTCGCGCTCGGCCTCTCGGGGCTGGTGTGGGCCAACGGCCAGCCCTCGCCCGAGAAGAAGTGGGACCACCTGGGCGGCGAGTACCAGGCCATGCTCGACCAGCGCGACGTCTTCATCCACCCGTACGAGTGGGTGCGCAGCTGGAACGACTCCTCCATCAAGCTGGTGACGCTCGACCTTCGGCCGGCGGCCGAGTTCGAGAAGTTCCACCTCGACGGAGCGCGCAACGTCACCTTCGACCAGCTCACCGACGCCAGGCTCGTCTACGAGCTCAACCAGCTGCCCGGGCACGGCCTCGTCATCGTCGTGGCCGATGATGAAGCCGAAGCGGTGCGGGCGTGGAAGCGCCTCAAGGTCGAGGGCGTGTCGAACCTGTACCTGCTCGAGAACGGCCTTCGCGAGTGGGAGAAGACGTTCTCGGCCTTCACCACCACCAAACACTTCAACCTCAGCCACCCACCTGCGCGCGTGCTCGACGCCGTGCCCGCAGACTCGTGGAAGGCGAAAATCAAGATGAAGACGGCGCGTCGCGCTTCTGGTCTGTGTGGTTGACCCAGCCGTGCCGCTCCACCAGTCGTCTCCGGGAGTTCTTGTGAAGACCTTCACCAGCAGCGCCACCCTCAAGCTGACGTTGGCGCTGCTCTGTGCCCTGCCCGTCGTGGCCGCGGCCGACCGCCGAACCGACTGCGTCTCGTGCCACGGCAAAGACGAGCACGTCTCGAAGTTCGAGAGCTCGGTGCACCGCAGCGTCGAGTGCACGGCCTGCCACGAAATCGACCGGCTGCACCTGCTGTCGGCCGACGCTGGGGTTGGCGCGCCGCAGGGCTGCGTCGCCACCTTCAAAGAGACGAACTGCGCCACCTGCCACCAGGCGCAGGCGAAGGAATACAAGAACAGCGTTCACGACAGCCACCGGTTGCCCATCGCCTGCGAGAAGTGCCACCAGGACATTCACGAGATTCAGTCCATCAAGCGCAACAAGGCGGCGGCGGCAAAGTTGTGCAGCAATTGCCACGAGCGCCAGCAGGGCTACTTCGAGTCGATTCACTACAAGGCCATCGAGAAGGGCAGCAACGCCGACGGGCCGTACCCGAACGCCACCTGCCGCGAGTGCCACGACCTCAAGAAGCCCGTCTTCACCAACGTGAAGGAGCACCGCTCGCTGCCCGAGCTCGAGTCAGGGCAGGTGTCATGCTCGTCGGCGGGGTGCCACGGCGTCGCGCACGCGCCTTCGTGTGGTGATTGCCACGGCGTGCACGGCATTCAGAAGGTCGACAACGACGCGCAGGGCCGCGAGTTCCACACCCTCACCTGCCTCAAATGCCACGACACCCACGGCCAGGCCGCCACGCCGGTCGCGGGCGAGACGTACTTCACCAGCTTCCACGGGAAGAACGTGCGCCTTGGGTACCCCGAGCGCGTCGCTGGCTGCGCCGACTGTCACACCGCTCACGACGTGCGCAACCACGAGGACCCGAAGTCGAGCATTCACTCGGCGAACCTCGTCGCCACCTGTCGCCAGTGCCACCCCGACACGACGGAGTCGTTCACCAAGTTCCTCGCGCACGGCGACGACCATGACGTGAAGAAGTTCCCGGTGCTGTACTGGACTCGCATCGCGATGACGTCGCTGCTGGTGGGCACGTTCCTCTTCTTCTGGATTCACTCGATTCTGTGGGCGCTGAGGGCCTTCGTCGACCGGCACCAGCGCACGAAAGCGGGCCACGCTCCGCATCACGCCGAGAAGGGCACCGGCAAGACGTACCGACGCTTCACGACGCTCGACATCATTCTGCACATCATGG
>JBEOKA010000256.1:0-11114 GCA_040275325.1 Myxococcaceae bacterium
AACGACGGGGCGGGCCGCTGGAACGACGGGGCGGGCCGCTGGAACGACGGGGCGGCTGAGTTGATCACTCAACTGTGACCATCGTTGGACCTTGCGAGAGTCCCACACCTCCGAGAATGCCGAGCGCGATTCCGATGACTCCCGAGGTCGCCGACAGTGCAACGCCGGTCGACGAATTCGACGAGAGCGCGAACCCGACCGCGCTCAGGCCCACCAGGGTGGCGGCGAACGTGATCGACACGATGCTCCAGATCTGACGCGACAGGCTCGACGCCTTCACCGAGACCCTCGCCGTCGGGCTGAACGAACGCGACAGCCCGAACTCGGCAGGGAGCACGTCTGGCCCCGAAATCAGCAGGCGCGCCGTTCGAAGCACCATCGCTCCGCACGGAACTCCGCAGACGTCGATCGTTCCCTTCCAGCTCGCGCCAGTTCTCACCTCGACGACGCGAATGGCCGGCTCATCGCTGGTCACCTCGAGGCGAACGCGATCTTGATCCACCAGCACCTCGGGCGCGATGCCCGTCGCCTTCGGCAACAGCGGCGTCGGAGCCGGTGTCGCGACGATGCTCCCGCCCAGGCGTGATGACGGATCGATCAACAACGACAACACCAGCGCCACTCGTCCATCGATCGACGGACACGCCGCCTCGGCCGACGTCACCTCGCGCTGACCAAGCGGCGATCCCGACGCATCGGTCACCACCAGCTTCACCACCCACCCAGCGTCGCCTCGCGTGACGAGGCCCTCGACGAACCGGGTCGCGGGCTCACGAAAAACCGGCCGGTCCAGGCGCGTTTCGACGGCACGGCTGTGAACTTCCGCCGGCGAACACCCCTCGGGAGCGCGCCAGGTGATCCGCCACCCCTCGACAGGTGCCTGGTGGAGCAGGGTGGCGACGACGATCGCGAGCACGACCAATCGATGCCATCGCTGCGCACGAAGCGCCAGTGGTGATAGCCAGCCCACGTGCTTCGTCTTGGCGCGCTGCTCCTGCTTGCCTCGTGTGCGTCACGCCACGTCGTGAAGGGAGAAGCTGCGCTCGAGGCCGGTGATGCGCGCGGTGCGCTGGCTTCGTTCGACGCGGCGCTCTCCGAAGCCGACGACGCTCGCGCACGTGAAGGGCGAAGTCGGGCGGTGACGCTGCTCTTCGATCGCGCGCTGACCGAGGCCGCCGAGGCCCGCGTCGCAGGCCGGTGGATCAAAGCAGCCACCGCGCTCTCCGAGGCCCAGCGATTCAGTGACGCCGGCGCAGGCCACGGCACGCGCGTGACGCTCGAGCGTGAGTCACTGGAGCGGGCCATCGCTCCCTTCGTGCGCGAGCCGTTGTCACTCGGTCAGGCCCTCGAAGCCGAAGCGCGACTCTCGAACCTCGAGCCCGCCCTCGAGCTCGCTCGTCTGGAGTCGTTCGTTGCCGAGCTCGAGAAGGAACTTCGCTCGGTCGGAGCACGTCGTTGCGCCGTGCTCTCGCCGCTCGCCCGCACGCCGTGGTTCGCCCGCTTCATGGCCGGCTACTGCCTTCACTTCAAAGCGTCGGCGACGCCGATTCCGCCGATGCCCGAGCGGCGATCATCCATCGCGCTGAAGGTCGATGCCCTGAAAGCGCGCTCGCAGCTCCAGACCTCACTCGAACAGACGCTCACGCGCGGGCTGCAATCCTCTCCCTGGTACGAAGCGAAGGCTGCCGGAGCGCTCCCCGTGCAGGTGAACGGCTCCATCGAGAGCGAGCGCACCACCGAGCCGATCAACGCCTTCGTCGAGTGGACCGAGACCGAGACGTACTCGACGAACGAGACCGTCACCGAGAACTACACCGAGACGTACAGCGCGATGGAGAACCGGCCCTACCAACGCATGTACACGGAGAACGAGAGCTACACGTACAGCTGCGGCTCGGGCACCAGCTACCGCACCTGCACCGGCTATCGAACCGTCACGCGCTACCGCACCGAGTACCGCATGGAGACCGTGATGAAGACGCGCCCGGCGACCCGGCAGGTGATGAAGACGGTGTACAAGACGCGCCCTGTGGCGAAGCGCTTCGACTACCCGGCGACACACGTGAAGACGCGAAATGCTGGCGTGTTGACGCTCGCGCTCGCGCTGCCGGCCACGTCGGCTCCGCTCTCGGTTCAGGTCAAGGATGAAGCGAACACCGACGATCTCGAGCATCAGGCGACGCACGCTCCGGCGAAGCTGACGCCGCACGTGGCGGTGGTCGTCGATGAAGGTGGGTTCGAGGCGCGCCTGTTGGCGACGCTGCAGCAGAAGGTTCGAACTGCTCTCGAGAGCGCCTGGGTCACCTCCTTCTGCCCGGGTGACGAGACGCCCGAATCGGCTGCGCGTTGTGTCGCTTCGAAGAGCGCTCCCGCCTCGGCGTGGCTTCCGCTCGAGCGCTTCACGGGAGAGCGGGCCGAACAGCTGCGGTCGCTCGAGGTGCCCTGAATGGAGCTGCAACGCTCCAGCGTCGGCCCCGTGCCCGACTTTCGCGCGCTGTACACCTCGAAGGCGCCGCTCGTGTGGCGCACGCTGAAGCGGCTCGGCGTGCGTGAGGCCGATCTCGAAGACGTCGCGCAAGAGGTGTTCGTCGTCGTGCATCGCCGACTGCCCGAGTTCGAGGGCCGCTCGTCGATCGATACCTGGCTGTACGGCATCTGACTGCGCATCGCGTCGGACTTCCGCAAGAAGGCGCACGTGAAGCGCGAGACCGATCTCGGCGAGGCGCCCGAGCGCTCTCACAGCGGAGAGACGGCCACGCGGCAGATCGCCATGCGCCAGGCACGGCTCAAGCTCGACGAGGCGCTCAACGAACTCGACGAAGACAAACGCGCGGTGTTCGTGTTGTTCGAGCTCGAGCAGCTGTCGATGCAGGAGGTCGCCGACACGGTCGGGGCTCCGGTGCAGACGGCGTACGCGCGGCTGTACGCGGCGCGGAAGCACATCGAGGCGTTCGTGAACCAGCAGAGGCAGGTGAGCGCATGACGACCGAAACGCGGCCCTGGCTGCAGGACGAGAGCGCCGACCCGTCGGTGCGCGAGCTGCTCGAGAGCACCGAGTTCGACGGCCCGTCCGATCGCCAGCTCGAGAAGCTGACCGCACGCGTGGCGTTCCTGTTCGATCTGCCTCCGGGCGGTGGGGACGGTGGTGGCGGTGGTGGTGGACCGTCTGCTCCTGCGGCGCCTGCGGGTGGAGCTGCGACCGTCGCTGCGACGAGCGGCGTCGTGAAGGCGATCGTGGCGGCTGGGGTAATCTCGGTCGGCGCTGTCGTCGCGACCGTCACGCAGCGGGAGCCCGTCGCGCCACCTGTGCCGGTCGTCGTTGCTCCGCCTCCAGTCGTCGCGAAGGCGCCCCCGGCTCCCGAGCCCGAGCCCGAGCCGATCGTCGAGCCCGCGAAGCCGCCTCCGCCACCAGTCGTTCGTCCCACCGCCGTTCGGCCTGCGCCTCCGCCACCGCCCACCGAGGCGAAGCCCCAGCCGCCGCCACCGTCTCCCGATGCCGAGCTCACCCAGCTCGACGACGCCATCGCAGCCGCGCGCGCAGGTCGCCCTGCTGAGGCGCTCAGAGTGGTCGAGGCGCACGTCACCAGCTGGCCAGACTCACCGCTGGCTCAGGAGCGCGAGGTGATCGCCATCGAGGCGCTGCTCTCGCTCGGTCGTCGTGATGACGCGAGGTCTCGGCTCGCTGCGTTCCGCTCGAAGTGGCCGACCTCGACCCATCTCGTTCGGCTCGAGTCGATGCTGCCTCAGTGAGTGTCGAGGAACGTGTCGATCGCGCGCGTGACTGCCGCGGGTGATCGCTGAAGTACGAGGTGCGGCCCGTCGATCGACACCAGCGACGCGTGCAGCCCGGCAGCCAGGGCGCGTGTGGCTGAACGCGGAACCAGCCAGTCCTGCTTCGCTTCGATCACCAGCACGGGCACGTCACACTTCGCCGCGGGAACGTCGAGTGCGGCGAGCAGGCGCAGGCGTGCGCTGACGGTGGCCGAAGGAACGGTCGATAGGGTCTCGACGAGCAGCCGCGAGAGCGAGTCATCGATGCCGCCACCGAGCAGCACCCACTGTGTCACCGCTCGTGGAGCCGCTCCCAACATCCATCCGGTTCGGGCCATCGCCCTGACCAACGGCGTGAACGGCACCCGAGCGAATGTCGCGATCAACACCAACGCTCGGAGCTGTGATGGCCGTCGCGCTGCCAGCGTGATCGCGAGCGGACCTGAAAACGACTCCGCGACGAGCGCGAACGGCTCATCGGGCAGGGGAACCGCCGCGAGGTGTTCTTCGAGCGTGCGAGCGGCGATCGGGTATCGCACGACATCGCAACGCGCTTCTCCGAGGTGGGGAAGGGCGGGCTTGAAGAGTCGCCCCGTTCCATCGAGGCCCGGCATCAACACCAGCCGCGGCTTCAGAACGCTCCCACCACGCCAGTCGGGGTGACCATCACGCTGACCGGAGCGCTCTTGCTCTGAAACACCGGAAACACGTGCGCCTGTGGGCCTGAGCTCACCAGCATCCAGATCGCCGACACCATCAGTGGCACCGAGATGGCTGCCGTGACGAGGCCTGCCGTGCACAACCCGGCGCGTCTGCTCGTGTCGCTGCAGCCGACCGCAGACAGGGTGATCGCCGTCACCACGCCCATGCCGCCGAAGGTCGTCCACACCACGCCGTTCACGAAGAGCCCGCTGCTCGCGCCCTCGGCCACCACCACGCCGTGCTTCGCGCCCTGCAGCTGGTAATCGAGATCGTCGAGGTACAGGTGCTCGCCTGCGGATGACCGGAAGTGAATCGTCTGCGTCGGGTCGACCCACAACGAGCACGGCGTCAGGCACGGTGCCTCGGTGCCCGCGAGAATCTGCCACTGCCGCCCATCGCGATCGGAGTCGAAGTTCACCGCGACGACGTTCTCGGGCGTACCGGCGGGTGGCGTTCCAAACTCCTTCGGAACGTTCACCACCCGCTTCACACAGCTCGACGAGATCACGAGAAGACAGATGGCGAGCGCGCGCATGTCGGCCGCGAGGGTATCGCCAGGGGCCGAGCGATGTCAGCCCGGCATGCGATACCGGGAGCATGGAGAAGAAGACGAAGCGGCAGGTGGGGGACGAGGCCGAGGCGCTGGTCGTCGAGCACTACGAGCGTGAGGGCTGGCGCGTGCTCGATCGCAACGTGCTCTCGCGCCGTGGAGAGGTCGACATCGTCGCCGAGAAGGGTGACGCCCTGGCCTTCATCGAAGTGCGCATGCGCGCGACCGATGTCTGGGGTGATCCTTCACTGACGGTGGGGCGGGGGAAGCAGCGGCGCGTGGTGTTGGCGGCGCTCCAGTACCTGCAGCGGCAGCGGCTCATGAACCGCGCGATCCAGTTCGACGTGGCCAGCGTCGTGGGCAAAGGGCGCGCGGGCCGCGTCGAGATCATTCCCGACGCCTTCGAGTCGGGCTTCTGAGCGTGGCATCATCGGGCGCGCATGAGATGGCTCGCACTGCTCGTTCTGCTCGTCACGCTCGCCGGCTGCAAACCCGACTGCGGCACCTACCGCTTCAACCTTCCACAGACGAAGGCGAAGTACGCCAGCGACCCGAAGCTGATTCCCTCGGCCAGCGCGATCGAAGAGTGCGGTGACTTCGGCAGCCAGGCCACGTGGGACGCGGTGCCGGGCACGACGGTGATCAGCTTCGAACCCACCACCGGCAAGGTCGCCGAGTACTCGAGCATGCTGCTGACCGTGAGCGTGCCCACCGCGCGCATTTCCGATGGCGTGACGCTGCAGAAGGCCGAGCTGGCGGGCGTCGCGTTCGAGGGGCTGGGGCTGATGCACACCGACGAAGCGGTGCTGACGGCGGGCTCGGTCACCTTTCACAAGGTCGGTGCCGCGTCATCGAGCTCTCGTGGAACCTGACCTGGGAGGGCGACAACCAGGCCCGCTACGAGGCCACGGGCCGCGACGTGATGGACTTCGGGGTGGACAAGTAGGAGACGCGCCCTCGTGCGCGCTCTCGTCGAACCGTCGACGCTGTACCTGGTCGCGACCCCCATCGGAAATCTCGGCGATCTCACCGCGCGGGCCGTCGAGATCTTGAAGGCGGTCGACTGCATCGCGTGTGAAGACACCCGCCACTCGCGCGTGCTGCTCGACGCCAACGGCATCTCCACGCCGACCACCAGCCTGCCGGCCTTCGCCGAAGGCGCTCGCGCCGATGCGCTCGTGCAGCGCCTGAAAGACGGCCAGTCGCTTGCGCTCATCTCTGACGCAGGCAGCCCCGCCATCAGTGACCCCGGAGAGCGGCTCGTGGCCGAGTGCGTGACCGCCGGCCTGCGCGTGGTGCCCGTGCCTGGAGCCTCGGCTGTCGTCGCCGCTCTCTCGGCCTCGGGCCTGCCGACGTCTCGCTTTCACTTCCTGGGCTTCCTGCCGCGCACCCAGAGCGAAGCGCGCGCGATGTTGGACGAGGTGGCCGGCCTGTCGGCGACGCTGGTGCTCTACGAATCTCCGCGCCGGGTCGTCGAGACGCTGGCGCTGCTCCACGAGGCGCTGGGCGACCGGCCGGCCTGTGTCGCGCGTGAGCTCACCAAGCTGCACGAGGAGTTCCTGCGCGGAACGCTCTCGGCGCTCGCGGCGAAGCTGAGCCAGGCCGAGGTGCTGGGTGAAGTCGTCGTGCTGGTGCACGGTCGCGTCGCCGAGGCGCGGTGGACGAAGGACGAGGTGATCGTCGCGCTCGAGGCCGGGCTGGGCCGCGGTGAACGGCTCAAGTCACTGTCGAACGAGATCGCCAAAGCAGCAGGCTGGTCGAGCCAGGACGTCTACAAGCTGGGCGTGTCGCTGAAGGCCCACTGACTCACGGTGCTGCGGTGGCAGGGCAGAAGCCCGATCGCGGCGCGCACGCGCGGAAGTAGACGTGCGGCAGCCCGTTGTTCCCCGAGCAGAAGAACTGATCGCCTTCTTCGTTCTCGACCTGGAAGCCCTTGCACGTGATCGTCTGCCCCGAGACCAGGTCGCAGGTGCCGCCGTTTCGACACGAGAAGATGACGCCGCCGCAGTCGAAGCCCGAGGGGCAGTCGTCGTCGTTCTGACAGATCATTCCGCAGAACGAGCCGGTCTGGCCTTCCGTGACGAACGAGAGGCAGCGCGCGACGGTGGCCTGGCCGCAGGTCTGGCCCGCGTTCCCGCAGTTCGCACAGTCGTTGCGGTTGCCTCGCGTGAGGCACCGACCGTTCGTCTTGTCGCAGAACTCGTTCGCCGGGCAGCCCTGGTTGTCACGGCAGAAGGCCTGGCAGTTGCCATTCACGCAGGCGAGGCGAGCGACCGCCGTCGTTGGGCCGTTGGGCAGCGCGCAGTCTCCATCGGTGCGGCAGCCGGCGCGGCAGGTCAGCGTCTGCGCGTTGCACACGTTGCTCATCGCGCAGTGCTCGTCGAGCGTGCACGGCCCGTTGGGAATGCACTTCGTGGTGGTGGTGTCGCAGAAGGTGCCGGTCGGGCAGTCGAGGTTCGAGGTGCACGACGCGAACGACTGGCAGAAGCCGAGCGGGTTGCAGAAGTTGCCTGACGGGCAGTTCGCGTTGCTGGTGCAGCGGCAGCCGCCCGACATGGCGTCGCAGAACTGGCCCATCGGGCACGAGGCGTTCGACGTGCAGACGCAGCGCTCCGAGCCGTCGGTCGCCTTGCGGAACCCGGCCGGGCAGCACACGTCGCCAGTGCAGACGCACGCGCCGATGGTCGCGCTGTACACGTGGTTCACCGGGCAGCAGTCGGTGCGCGCGCAGACGCAGTCCTTCGAGATGGGATCGTACCGGTAGTCTTCGGGGCAGCAGTTGTCGCCGCCACACCGGCAGGTCTGCTTCGTCTCGTCGAAGGTGAAGCCCTTCGGGCAGCACGCATCGCCGGCGCAGACGCACGATTTCACCATCGCGTCGTAGCGGTAGCCGTCGGGGCAGCAGTTCTCGGCGTCGCAGATGCAGCGGCGCTCGTCGGCCAGCCAGCGGTGATCTTTCGGGCAGCACTTCGAGTCGCGACAGACGCACGCCTCGGAGTCTCCCGAGTACTCGTACCCATCGGGGCAGCACTCGGTGCTTCGGCAAATGCACTTGCCCTCTTCACACGAGTGTCCAGTGGGGCAGCCTTCGTCGGTCGAGCACGCGCACTTCTGCGTGAGCTCGTCGAAGGCGTAGCCGTTGGGGCAGGAGCCATCGAGCGCTGTGCGGCTGCAGCCCGCGGCCAGCAGGAGCACGAACGACAGGGAGATCGTCAGTCGGGGCGCGCTCATGGGCGGGCGAAGGCGTACTCGATGCGAATGGTGGAGCCAGGCGGCGGAACGTACGTGCCCAGGAAGACGACCGAGTTCGTGTCGGCGCGGTACTGCCAGCCGGTCACGTCGTTCTGGGGAATCTGCGTCGAGACGGCGCCATCGACGACGGTGACGCGAATCGACGAGACGATCGGCGTGAGCGTCATGGGGAAGACGCGCTTCAAGGTGTTCAGCGCCTGCGCGATGCGAATGAGCGTCTGCTCGAAGCTCGCGTCGCAGATGCTGCCGATGATGCCGCCCGTGCGCGTCGCCACTTCGGTGTAGCGGAAGCTGGGCTCGGCGAGGCTGCCGTACAGGCCCGCTTCTCCTGGAGGAATGCAGCCGTTGGGCACCGGCCCGCCGATGATGCTGAACGAGATCAGGTTCTCGTTGCCCTTGCCCTTGAGCGCGCGGAACGTGCGGCCGAAATAATCGGTGGTGCCGAAGCTCGAGTCGTCTTCGTTGGTGACGACGATGACGGCGAGCGCGGCGCCGGGGCGAATGAAGCCCTGGTTCGGTGGAGTCGCGGTGTTGGGCGGCGTGAGCGCGAACTCAGCCATGCGCAGGCCCTGCTCCCAGCGTGAGCGGCTCGCCGGAAACGTGGTGTTCGCCTCGAAGACAGCGCGTGGGTTCGGCGTCCGGCTGGTGATGATCGCCGGCATGCCGCGCAGCCTGCCCCCGTCGTTCGACACGATGGAGATGACGCCCATCTGAAAGTCGACCCGCAGCGCGACGAGCTCCTGCACGAAGCGGTTGAAGTTGTTCACGAGCCGGCGTCGCTCGTTCACCATCGAGCCCGAATCGTCGATCACCCACAGAATGTCGACGACGCCGTCGGCCTGCTTGAGCAGATCGATCTGCGTCGCGTCGACCCGGGGAGGATCGATCACCTTCACGCGGCCCACCGTCGACCGATCGATGCGCGGCGGCTTCACCTCGACCGGCGTCAGGCGCGGCGGCTCGACGTCAGGCACCGCGCTGACCCGGCCATTCTCGCGACCGACCTGATCGCACGCCGTCGCGACGAGCAACACAAGGCACAGCGAAAGTGAAAGAAGTCGGCGCATGCTGTGCATCACACGTATCGAGACAGACCCACGCTCATGCAAGGGCAGGCCATGACGGACAAGTACCCCGTTTCCTTCATTCGTTTGCCTTCGCAGACCAGACTGCCTACGACACTGCCGTCACAGATGCGCGCTTTTCTGCCGCCACTCCTGCTCCTCTCGAGCTTCCTCGGGTGCCGTTGCCCGCCGCCGACGCCGACGGCCGTCACGCTGCGTGTGAAGAACACCACCCGCGACGGCTTGCTCGTCAATGACAGCAAGGGCCAGCTCGGGTTGACCCTGCAACGCAGCGTCAACGGCCAGTGGTTCTCGTTCGATGATCTGCCGTGTGCCTGCCAGAGCTGCGATCGCATCTGCGAGCGCAGTTGCCAGTGCCCCGATGCAGGGATCACCGGAATCGTCCGCCAGGTCCCTCCGAACGGGCAGGCCGATCGCCAATGGACCGGAGTGATTCAGGTCGCGGGCTTCGCCTGCAACGACGTCTGCCTCGTGCCTGAGAACGCACCGCCCGACGAGACCTTCCGCTTGCAGCTGTGCTTCGTGAATCAGATCGACGGCGTCGAAGCGCCTGCAGATGGTGGCCGCGTGAGTGCTCCGTTCCCGCCGGCCGACGCGCAGACCTGCGTGACGCGTGAGTTCCAGCCGCAGCAGGGCGTCGTCGAGATCGGCCCTCAGCGCGGCGCCGACTGCATGACGACCGCCGACTGCAAGGGCAAAGACGAGCTCTGCCTCTCTGGCAGCTGCACCGCGGGCTGTCCCTCGAACGTGTACCCGGCCCAGCCCGAGCTCGTGGTCGCCTACACCTCGATGGGCTTCTTCGGTGAGAGCCGCGAAGCCGATGGTGGGCGCGTCCTCCAGACCGGCACCGGCAAGATCACCGCGACCCAGTTCACCGGAGAGACGCTGCAGATCACCGTCTCGAACGTCGGCGGGAGCGGGCGTGTCGACGTGAAGCTGCCCGGCGGGCTCGGCGGACCCTCAATCACCCCCAACACCGACGTGAAGGTGCTGGTCGCGGTCCGCACCGACGACAACGTGATCACCCGCGGAGTCACCCTGCGTGACGCTGCCACCAACGAGCTGCTCTTCGCCGCCGACTCCGCCTTGATCGCGCCCGTGCTGAAGGACACCGATCTCGCGCCCCTCACCGTCACCCGTGAAGCCGGGGCGGTGGGCTGTCGCATCGACGCCTCCTGCGGAAAGCTCGTGTTCTCAAAACAGAAGCTCACGAATGGAACGGCGTCGGTCTCGGTCGAGCCCGGGAAGCTGGCGAGCTTGACCGCCGCGACCAGCTACCGGTTCTGGAACGTCACGGATGGGCAGTACGGCACCGGCTCCATGTGTCGGTCCTACCGCCCGTACGCGTTCTGGAAAGAGCGCTGAGACACCTGGGTCTGCGTTTCTGCTAGCCTCGCCAGCCCATGGGTTCGGCCAAACCCTCCTCGGACTTCGACCGCGGAAGGCTCATCGGAAAGTACGAGATCCTCACCCGCCTCTCGATGGGCGGCATGGCCGAGCTGTATCTCGCGTTTCTGCCCGGCCCCGGCGGCTTCAAGAAGTTCGTCGCGGTGAAGCAGATTCTGCCCGACGTGAAGCGCGACGAAGCCTTCGTGAAGATGTTCCTCGACGAAGCGCGCATCACCGCCGCCTTCAGCCACGCCAACATCGGGCAGGTGTTCGATCTCGGTGAAGACGCCGAGTCGGGCGAGCTGTACCTCGCGATGGAGTTCATCGCCGGGGTGACCCTGGCGGCCTGGCTGCGGGCGCAGCGT